>CAYWDY010000083.1:0-9278 GCA_964455985.1 uncultured Flavobacteriales bacterium | reverse complement strand
CCAGGGAAAAACAGGCTGTCCGATCCCCATGAACTCTTCCGAATTCACCTCCTTCAAAACATCAATCACTTCTAAGGATTTTGAGAGCAGCCGACTGACGATTGCCAAGCAAGTTGTTCAGAACAATTGCCTCACCGCCGATCAAGTCAAAGAGACCATGCAGCTCTTCGACTTCGAGGCCACGAAACTGGATTTTGCCAAGTTCGCCTACCCTCACACGTATGACCAGAACAACTATTACAAGGTCAACGATGCTTTTGAATTTGAAAGTTCGATAAGCGACTTGAACCGGAGCATCGGTCAATGAGCACTCACTGAACAAAACAAAAAAGGGGCAATATTGATTGCCCCTTTTTTGTTTGTGTTGGTAACCTTACATCGCCTTGCGGAATAGATAGCGGGTCATGTAAATACCGCCACTGCTTTTTTCAGACGGGCTCTGAACACCGGCTGTAACTTGGAAAAGCTCCCATCCGTCTTTCGTGTATTCGTTGATCTTGTCCACGATCAGTCGGTCGTTGTTGGAGATGTTACCGAAATTAATGCCCACCATGGAGTAGATATTGAGCATGTCTTTCTCGATAGCAGTACCGGAATCATCGGTAGAGACGATGCGGGAACGACCGAGTCCGCCGGGAACGATGGATTCAACGGTAGAAAACTGGCGGTACTTGAATTCCGTTACGGGCGAGGTGGTTCGGAAGGCGAACAACGACAAGAAGGCGCCGGAGATCAGGATACCGGCAAACAGGAATTGGATTTCTTTTTTCATGATAGATCAGGATTTGGATGAAACTTGTAATTTTAGTTGGTAAAAGTAAAAAATACCCCATGAAAAAGACTACCCTGACACTTGCACTTATTTTCGTTCCTTTCCTTTCCCTTTTCGCCCAGCAGGGCGGAAACATCCGTTTCAGCAACATCCGCGTGGAGATGAAGGGGCAGTCTGCCGAAGCACCCGCGGTGACCTACCCATTTGTACCGGGTAAGCAAACGGGTGAATACCAACTGTTCGTCAGTGATTCCTTGGTCATCACCGGTGACTTCAAACTGGTTGCCAATAAAAGTCGCCGAAGCCAAGTCATGGACTCATCGGTTAAACTCTATATCACCTATAGTGTGATGTACAAAGGAGACCATCAGTCGAAGAAGGCGGAAAAGATCTACTTCCTGGATGACACCCGCAGCTTCAACGAGAAGGAAGTGGTCAATTTCCAAACCAGTAAATTCTCGAATACCATAGTGCGCCTGAGCTTCACAGGCACGCTTTCCGAATAAGGAATTTGGGTCAAAAAGGGCCCTTTTTGATGCGATTCAGCAGGCGTGAGCCAGCTTTTTTTCCTACCTTCGTGACATGATTCCACGGATCATGGTAATGGCAGGCGGAGCCCTCTCCGGCCTGTCAGTGGTGATGGGGGCTTTCGGAGCCCACGCCTTGAGGAACAAAATCACTGCGGACCAACTCCAATCGTTCGAAACGGGAGTGCGCTACCAACTTTATCACGGTTTGGCGCTTATCCTCCTCGGATTGTTATCCGATCGATTGGGCCATCCCGGTTTACGTTGGTCAGCTTGGCTTTTTCTGATTGGCACCTGCTTATTTTCCGGTTCCATTTACTTGCTGAGCAATCGGGAGTGGATGGGCATCGATTCCTGGAAATCCTTCTTAGGTCCCATTACCCCCCTCGGCGGACTTTCCCTGATCTTGGGATGGTGCTCGCTGGTATGGGCCGTACTTCGCTCACCTCAATTTTGATCAGTCATTCCCGTTCATGAACAAGTACCTGCTCCTCTTCGTCTCCTTGACATTACTCGGACTTCCCTCGTGCAAACGGCAACAGATGGCCCGCACGGCCAACGCCCGTTCGTTAGGCATGGTGGATCCCACCGCCCGCCCTTACTCCAGCCTTCCTCCCGGTGTTCCCATGCCCGGAGCAGATGCAACTGCGTCCGCAGAACAAGGCTCAGTGACCGTTTCTGAAACTGAACCGACAGCTCCTACCTACCGCTATTTGGTCTCCTTCTTCTCCGAAGCCAGCGGAATCGATAACGAAGGCTTTACCGCTTTCGAGAAGTGGGTAGCGGAATACGGAAAGAACCTTGGACAAGAAATTACGTACGACCGCATCTTGTGGGGTCGAGAAGGCGAAACGGACCTGTGCTTCCCATTGAAGACCTTGGACGAATCTCAGCAAAAGGCTTTCGTCGATGCTGCCAACCTGCAATTGAAAAACGTGAAACGCGTCAATATTTCTGAGAACGAAGCTTGCCGCCACCACGCCCGCCCCTGAACCCTTTAGAACATCAACTCCTACCCAACCAATCCTTTCTCCACCATGAACGAATACGGATTTAAAGCAAAAGACGCCACGCTCGCTGACCTTGGCATCCGGAATGTAGCCGACGCCTATTGGAACCTCTCTCCTGCCGAATTGATCGAGGAGACAATCGTTCGTGGCGAAGGTGTTCTGACCGATACCGGAGCACTGGGCGTAGATACGGGAAAGTTCACCGGTCGATCCCCCAAAGACAAATTCATCGTGTGCGACTCCATCACAGAAAACGCAGTATGGTGGGGCGATATCAATATCAAATTCGACGCCGGCAAGTTCGACCGTTTGTATCAGCGTGTCACGGCTTACCTGCAGGATAAAACGGTTTACGTACGCGACGCTTACGCTTGCGCCGATCCGGCTTACCGCCTGTCCATCCGGGTGGTCACCGAGTCTCCGTGGCAGAATCTTTTTGCCTCCAATCTGTTCCTCCGGCCTACCCGCGACGAGATCCTCCAAACGGTACACGCCGAGTGGAGCATCATCTGCGCCCCGGGCTTCCAGGCTGATCCGGAGCAGGACGGCACCCGTCAGAGCAATTTCGCCGTATTGAACTTCACCAAGAAAATCATCCTGATCGGAGGCACCGGTTACACGGGTGAAATCAAAAAAGGCATCTTCTCCGTACTCAATTTCGTACTGCCGCACGATAAGAAAGTGCTTTCCATGCACTGCTCCGCCAATATCGGCGCGGATGGTGATACCGCCATCTTCTTTGGCTTGTCTGGAACCGGCAAGACCACCCTTTCAGCTGACCCTAACCGCGGCCTCATCGGAGATGACGAACACGGCTGGGCAGAATCTTCGATCTTCAACTTTGAAGGTGGATGCTATGCGAAGTGCGTCAACCTTTCCAAAGAAAAAGAACCCCAGATTTTCAATGCCATCCGTTTCGGCTCCATCGTCGAGAACATCGAGTTCTTCGAAGGAACAACCACTGTCGATTACGATAACATCAGTAAGACGGAAAACACACGGGCTGCCTATCCGATCCACTTTATTGACAATGCTATTTCCCCTTCGGTAGGCGGCAACCCCAAGAATATCTTCTTCTTGACCTGCGACGCCTTTGGCGTGCTTCCTCCCATATCCAAGTTGGATGCCGGCCAGGCCATGTACCACTTCATCTCAGGCTATACGGCCAAGGTGGCAGGTACTGAAGTCGGCATCACCGAACCCACCACCACGTTCTCCGCTTGTTTTGGCAAGGCCTTCCTACCGCTGCACCCCACGAAATACGCTGAGCTGCTTGGTGAGAAACTCAAGAAGCATGATGTCAATGTATGGTTGGTCAACACCGGTTGGTCCGGCGGTCCGTTCGGCGTCGGATCGCGCATGAAGCTATCCTATACCCGGGCGATGATTACCGCCGCCCTGAACGGAGAACTTGACAAGGTATCTTTTGAGACAATGCCGATCTTCGGACTTTCCATGCCGGCTTCTTGTCCAGGTGTTCCTGCCGAACTGCTTAACCCACGCATGACGTGGAAAGACAAGCATGAATACGACGCCAAAGCCGCATCGCTCGCAGCCTCTTTCGTGAAGAACTTCGAGCAGTATGCCAATTTCGCCAACGAAGAAATCATGCAGGCCGCTCCCAAAGTAGCTGTGAACGCCTGATCCATTACTCCATCAATCCAGAGGCTGTCTGATTCAGGCAGCCTCTTTTCGTAAATAGCATTCCCAGTACACGTTGTCCGTAAATGGCTGAACTCTTCTACATCGACCACGAACCGAGTGAGAACTTCTCACTTCCAGAGGACGAGGCGCGTCATCTGGTGAAGGTACTTCGCTATCGGGAAGGCGATCGGATCCAATTTACGGATGGCAAGGGATCCTTATTCACTGCCGAACTTATCTCTGCCAGGTATGACGATTGTCGCCTGTCGCTTTGCAATACGGTGCATCAGTCCGGTCGGAGGGCTTACTCGTTGCATGTCGCTATCGCACCTACCAAGAACACAGACCGTTTCGAATGGTTCCTGGAAAAGGCTACGGAGATCGGCGTGAGCCGTATCACGCCTATGATCTGCCAGCACTCCGAACGCCGCGACCTGAAGGCAGACCGCTTTCAGAAGATCCTGGTTAGTGCCATGAAACAATCCTACCAGACCTATCTCCCCGTACTTGATGAACCGATAGCGTTCAAGCAGCTGCTAGATGTTGATGCAGAGCAACGGTTCATCGCACACTTGGATTCCGAGCAACCCGTTTCGCTTCGCGACGCCTGTCATCCCGGCGGATCCGTGCTGATACTCATCGGACCGGAAGGCGACTTTTCGCTGGAGGAGCTGCAACACGCCGGCCAAAGCGGATTCCGTTGCGTGTCGATGGGACCTACCCGGTTGCGTACAGAGACCGCCGGTATCATGGCGTGTAGCGTGATCTCAACCCTGAATAGCTAAAGTTTCCGATATTGCAGGTATGATCCGACGGCTCATTCCCTTGGCGCTCTTCGTAGCTTTAAACAGCGATGTCCACGCCGCTGATCCGTCGTATAAGATCGCCGTACTGAAATATAACGGCGGTGGTGATTGGTACGCCAACCTCGAGACCTCCTTACCTAATCTGATCAAGTTCAGCAACGAACAGTTACACACTTCGATCAATCCGGACCAGGCGATTGTGGAAGTCGGAAGCCCCGATATTTTCAACTATCCCTTCATCCATATGACGGGTCACGGGAATTGGGTACTCAGCGCCAACGAAGCGGAAAATCTTCGGAACTATCTCCTGGCGGGAGGCTTCCTACATATCGATGACAACTACGGCTTAGACCCATACGTGCGACCACAGATGAAAAAGGTTTTTCCTGAACTCGATTTCGTGGAACTACCCTTCTCTCATCCGATCTATCACCAGCAATATGATTTCAGCAATGGCTTGCCTAAGATACACGAGCACGATGATAAGGCTCCGCAAGGATTCGGCCTGATCTACGAAGATAGGTTGGTATGCTTCTACACCTACGAATGTGATCTGGGAGATGGCTGGGAAGACTATGACGTTCATAAAGACTCCCCTGAGACACACGAGAAAGCGCTGAAGATGGGAGCGAATATGCTCCGGTATGTTTTCAACCAACCTGACGACAAGTAATCACCACAAAGAGTACTTCGTCTACGTCTTGAGCAAAGCACCATAGTATCCTTAGCCCGTTAAAAACAGAAGAGGCTGTCCCGTTGGAGACAGCCTCTTTCGCTATACGATATTATCTATTACTTAACCAGGGCCTGGAACGATGAATCGTTGTACCACTTGAGGAATTCGCGGTCAGAGGCGGCCATGGCCTTCAAGGAAGAGTCCTTGTCAGTAGCGGTCTTAAGGTTGCTCAACACACCGGAGGCGTCACCTTTGCGGGCGGAGATCACCGCCTTGAGGTAAGCACCCATGGCTGAATCACCGTCGGGAGAAGCACTGATAGTGCTCATGGCTCCGTCTTTGTCGCCAGAGAGAAGTTTAGCCAAGGATTCGTTGAAAGAATTAGCTCCTGAAAGATTGGACAACGCCATAGAATAGTTTCCATTACGGATGTCCAGGATAGCGCTGTTACGCTTTACTTCAGGACCAGCACCGGCTGCAGCGGCGTAGGCCATCGCAGCATTCTTACGGTCGCCCATGCGGCTGTAGCAAGCGCCCATGTTGTTTTTCACCATAGGATTGCCGGCGTTCAACTGATCAGCCTTTTGGAACTCAGCCATAGCACCTTCGATGTCGTTGTTGGCGAACAAGCAAACACCGACGTTGTTGGCGCAGCGCCAGTCTTGCGGGTAGTTGCGCTCAGCAATACGGTAAGTGCCGAGTTTTTCGATGTTATTGTCTACCAATGAACCGGCGCGAAGGATTTCTTCGAGACTCAAAGAATCAGGACTGGTGCGGGACGTGGCCAAGATTTCCTCATCCGAACGACCGACTTTGTCAGCGTTGATGGTGATGACAGAACGACGGAGTTTGGGAAGAACACCTTCGGCGATTTCCGTGTAGGCTTTGCCCATTTTCTTGATCTCGATTTCACGAGCATCAGAATCCGTGTTGGAGGCAACGATGCGTAGAATCATGTCTTTCTGAGGCATGCTGCTCTCTTGCATCAAGCGCTGGAAACCAGCCCAGTCTTCGTTGGTCGTACTGGTAGAGAAGAAAGAACTGTCAACCGGCATTTTGATTTTCATCTTCTTGAACATGCCAGCGATGTGCTTCACCGAAGCTTCAGCACGATCGGCTGCGAGGTCTGCGTTGAGTTTTTCCGTGCCGTCGGGAGAAGCATTACCCATGACAGCCATTCCTTTGAGAACATAAGGAGCAACCATCAAGGCCTTCGTAGCGCTATCCAACAGGGCGAATTCCGTCTTGTTGCTGATTCCGCACTCTTTCACTTTGAAGTTCGGATTGACGCGGCTGGTGTTGATGAGGTAATACATGTTGGCTTCGTAAGAAGCAGGAACGATACGGACGAAGTTGTCTTTCGCGGAAATGACTTTCTCGTCGTGCTGAACCAACAAAGGAGTAACGATGGTTGCATCGGCGATTTTTACGTTGCCGACTTCCTGGGTCTTTTTACCCTTGGTACCCATCACCTTGATCATGACGTCAGAGCCGCGCATGTCATCGGTATAGGCCATGCGGTCGGAGTAGGTGAAGCTACCGCCGGCTTTCATATTGATTTTGTTTCCATTGGTCAACGACTTCTCGCCGACGTTGGTCACGGATTTGAATTCATGATTACCGGTGGACGATTTGATGTAAGGCGTAGCTACCAAGTCCACTTTTTTAGCGAAATACTTGGGAGGGAAAGTGCCTTTGATGGAAATGGCAACGGTATCGCCATGCATTTCTAATGGGTTTGGCGTCACTTCGTTCTTTACCGTTCCGAAGTTCTTCGTCATCTTACCCAAACCGTTACACGCTACCAGCGAAATGCTCAGCAATGCGTACGAAATAACTTTTACTGTAGAATTCATGTCTCGTGGTTGAATTAAATCAGGTTACAAAATGTCGCGCAATATTAGGTAATTTTTCAATAATCAGGTTATTACCACTAATTTTTTGAGGCTTTTTTCCGCTCGTTTTCATCGAGGAGGATTTTACGCATCCGAATGGCCTTGGGCGTTATTTCCAAGTATTCATCCTTTTCGATGTACTCCATGGCCTCTTCCAGTGAAAAGTTGATTTTTGGCGTAATACGTACATTCTCATCGCTACCGGAAGCCCTCATGTTGGTGAGTTTCTTGGCACGGGTGACGTTAACAATCATATCGCCAGGGCGGATATTTTCGCCGATGATTTGTCCGGCATATACCTCATCGGCCGGATCGATGAAAAATCGGCCACGGTCCTGCAGGTTATCAATGGAATAAGCCGTTGATTTTCCTTTATCCATGGAAATAAGCACCCCGTTGATACGAGCCGGAATATCACCCTTCCAAGGCTCATAGCCCTTGAAACGGTGAGCGATGATGGCTTCGCCTTGGGTGCCGGTCAGCAAGTTGTTGCGGAGTCCGATAACACCGCGTGCTGGAATATTGAATTCAAGATGAATTACATCACCTTTCGGCTCCATGACGAGCAATTCGCCCTTACGCTGCGTCACCTGATCGATGACGGTCCCTGTAAAGTTCTCAGGTACGTTCACAGTAAGTGTCTCAATGGGTTCGTGTTTGACCCCATCGATTTCACGGATGATGACCTGCGGCTGACCGACCTGTAATTCATACCCCTCCCGACGCATCGTTTCAATCAGGATAGAGAGGTGAAGAACGCCCCTTCCAAATACGATGTGTGTATCGGGTGACTCGGTTTCTTGTACGCGGAGGGCCAGGTTTTTCTCGGTTTCCTTGACCAAGCGATCACGGACGTGTCGTGAGGTGACAAATTTACCTTCACGACCGAAGAATGGGGAGTTGTTGATGGTGAAGAGCATACTCATGGTAGGCTCATCAACAGCGATGGTCGGAAGTGCTTCCGGTTTTTCAAAATCAGCAATGGTATCTCCGATATCAAAAGACTCGAGTCCTACGACTGCGCAAATATCTCCCGCATCCACGAACTCCTTTTTGCTACGTCCTAGTCCCTCGAAACTGTGAATCTCTTTGATTCTTGATTTGAGAATGGTGCCGTCGCGTTTTACCAGCGAAACCGGCAGCCCTTCCTTCAAGGTTCCACGGAACACCCGACCGATAGCGATACGACCTACATAGCTGGAGTAATCCAAGGAGGTAATCAACATTTGGGGTGTGCCTTCGTGAACTACCGGGGGAGGAATATGGTCGATGATGGCATCCAGCAGCGGCGTGATATCTTCGGTAGGTTTCTTATAATCCGTATTCATCCAACCCTGCTTGGAAGAACCGTAGAGGGTAGGGAAATTGAGCTGTTCTTCGCTGGCATTCAGATTGAAGAAAAGCTCGAATACCTGATCATGTACCTCGTCAGGGCGACAATTCTCCTTATCTACCTTATTGATCACCACGATGGGACGCAGTCCGCGCTCCAAGGCCTTTTGGGTCACGAAGCGAGTTTGAGGCATCGGACCCTCGAAGGCATCCACCAACAGCAGTACTCCGTCGGCCATGGACAGCACCCGTTCCACTTCACCACCGAAATCGTCGTGACCGGGGGTATCAATGATGTTGATTTTAATTCCCTTATAGCGGATAGAAACGTTCTTGGCCACGATGGTAATGCCCCTTTCGCGCTCCAAATCGTTGTTATCCAGGATCAATTCACCGAATTCCTGGTTGTCCCGGAACAATTTGGCTTGGTGGAGCATCTTGTCAACCAGGGTGGTTTTGCCGTGGTCGACGTGGGCAATAATAGCTATGTTTCTGATTTCCATGTAGTGAGCGTTAAACGCGGCCGCAAAGGTACGGTTAATAAAGGACTTGACCACAGGAAGTTCAAGGTTCAAGGTTCAAGGTTCAAGGTTCAAGGTTCAAGGTTCAAGGTTCA
>CAYWDY010000082.1:0-9302 GCA_964455985.1 uncultured Flavobacteriales bacterium | reverse complement strand
AGAACCAACCTGCATCGGCGTATGGGTTCAATAAAACTAAACCTGTATCGGTTGGCGTCACTAAATCGTCACCAATTCCAGTTCTATCAATATATTTATCCATAGAAAAGACATGACTCTCTGGTGTAGTAACATAGTCTTCAATATTTTTATGTATATCTTTAGCTGAAATATAATCAATATTTACTGTAACTTCGTCTTGAGCAGTCACAGAAAGATTCTTAATCATCGCATCAATAGTTAATGCGATATCAAATTCATTTTTAATTTCATACTCACCGAATACAGCCATACCAGCTGGGTGCAATAAAGTTTTAACAATAGATTTGTAAGAATCTAAACTTTCATCTATCTTTAAAACGTATGAAAATGCTTGATAATAACGACTGTCTTGTATGTAGATAGAATCATTTAAGAAGCTATCATTTGTAATATAGTATCCTGGATATTTAGCCAAAGCACCAAGAGAAACTTTAATAACTGCTGGATCATATGGACTAGCAATCTCGTCGCCACCACCAGAACTTCCGAACTCTCGAAGTATCTCACCAGCGTAAGTACCATCCATTGCATCAGTTATAGCATAGTCAGATTTGTTAATAGTACCTGTTTCTGTAAAACCATCAGTTGCTTCAGATATATTAATATCGCCACCAATAATTTGTAATGTGCTACCACCAGTTCCAGCTACATCTTGTCCAAGATCGGCAAAGATTGTAGAGGTAAAATCTGTAGTATAACCAGTACCAAATTTAATAAATTCTGCATTTAAAATACCACCTTGTGTATTCGTTCTGGTAACTTTCATTATAGAACCAGCACCCTTACCATTTCGGATAGGATACAACTGACCAACTTTAAAACCAGTTCCTGGAACCAATATTGATAACTTTGATGTTGTAGCAACAATATCAGCAGTAAAGTAAATATCTTCTGTTCTATAACGAAGTTTATCTCCAATACCAATATCACCGAAGAATCTACGATCAATATAGAACTCGTAAATATCTTCTGATATTTGCACTACACGTTCTACTTCAATTTCAATATACTGTCTTCTATCAATTTGAACACGAATAATTTTTGTTGGTGTAACAACATCAATGAGTTTACCAACAATTTGGTCTGGGTGACCAGAAGTGACTCTTGCTAAAACTGAAACGTCTTGGTTCCATTTACCGTCGGATACACGAAAAACTTGTTTCGCTGGGTAGTCAATGGAAACTTCTTTATTAAACAGAAGTCTGAATAATAGTTTGTAAGATTCTTCAGAACCTTTCGCCAAATATTGATCTTTAATTCTTTGTAATAAAAATCTTGGATCAGTAGTAATTTGGGTTGGTAAATTTAACGCCAACTCATTTCTAAAATATTGTATAAATGAGTCTAACGTAGTATCCAGATCTCTAAGATCTTTAAGGTCTGGAGAAGTATTTTCCAAATATTCATAATACGCTTTTAAAAACGCAACAAAATTTTGGTGATCTTCACGAACAAACTCAGGGAGTTGTCCTGATATTAATGAAGATATCTTACTTCTGTTTAACGGAGCTGTCATTTTAGCCTACTCGATCGCCTGTTACTGTTGCGTTGGAAGCACTGAATGTATAATTAAATCCAGCACGAAGATCTCCAACAGAAGTTTGGTCTGGTATTGCAGTTACATACAAATGGTCTCTTGCGATTTTAGCGATTTGTGTTAATGCAGAAACCACATCATTTGATTTTGGTTTGATAGAGATTTCCCAATCAATATCTGCCAATGCAGTAATATGTAAATTGCGGATGTCGATTATACCCCTAGCGTGATCGATTGTTCCAATCTGATCATCAACAATAAATTTTTGAGCATTGGCACCATATGTAAATAGGCGAACATTAGTTCCATTATCATCGAGATAATGAATTTCATCACTTCCCGAAATATAAAACCCAGTAGTTCCAAGTGACCCACCTGGAGCCTCAGAATACTGTATAGGGTTAATAATATTTAATAGATATTGCGCAGAAACATTATAACGTGGAGCAATATTTCTTCTCAATAATACAGTCATTGCATTATTGGTAATAGATTTTTCCGACTTATCAATTAATCCTGATAACTTAGAGTAACGAAACACTCCATCAAAAGATTGTAAATCATTATCATCATAATCAAAAATTGTATTAGTCACAATAGTTTCAATCTCTGGTGCAGTTCTTGTGGTTTCTCTTGGGTTAAAATATACATTAACATTAAGTGAAATATTTAAATAGTCAGGATCAACTATTTCTGGAATAACAGATACTACGTTTTTACTTTGTAATACTGTGTTAATCAAATCTGCTTTCTGCAATTGTGTTAACTTTGTTGAATCTACAGGTTTAACACATATAAAGATTTTACCATAAACAGGTGGGTTATTATCTTCACCACCCCAAACAGCAACTGATTTAGCTCTTGGGAATGCTGAATAAATTAATGCTTTATAATCATCTGGTGTAACGCAACGATTTTGTGCTGCATAAGTTCTTGGTGCATTAAAGCGAATGCTTTCAATATCTTCTGCTACAGAACCACCTTGTGCTGGAGATAAACAAGTTACAACATTGGATGCATTAGAGATTAATGTTTGCCCAGTATATTGAAATAATCTAGCTCCATTCGGTCCATCTAATGATGATGCCATATACTCAATGTGAATAATATTACCTGGAGATAATTGTCTGCCGATAATACCATCACCAAAAGTTAATTGATATAAACCATCATCAATTTCTTTCACGAAATAAACTTTGCTAATAGGCGTAGCTGTAGTTATTGAAGAAGCATTTGTAAATGTTTCATATAAATCAGAATTGGCTGATTCTTGAACTTTAACTTTTAAAGTTGCCAAATCTATATTTGCATTTGGAATAACATATTCTGAATTGTTGGTATACTCCCACTTAAATGTGAGTGGTGTTCCTTCAACAATTTTAATATTATCAAATGTATAAGAAGTTCCAGATCCTGTAATTGAAGAAGAAGTTGTATAGAACGTGTACTGAACACCATCTACTGTTGTCAAAAATGTACTGTAAGCAGGTAATGTTAAAGAACTTGGTCCTTGAATACCACTATTAACATTTAAACGAACTGTGGCTGTTGCGCATGCGCATGAGCGAGGAACATACCCCAACATTTTTGACAAAGAAACAACGCTATTTCTTTTGCTCGCAGAATCCAAAAACATCTCATTAATAGTTAAGTTGTTGTATAGCGCATTATAATGAGTGTTGTAAGCCAGCACATCTAAAAGGATGGAAAAACCAGAACCTTCAAAATCATAGTCTTGAAATTGTTCTTGTCCTTTTAGGAAATTCTTAAGGTTAGTTTTGATTGCATCAAAATCTAACTCTGTTACATTTATCTTTTTATTTGCCATTATCGGGTTCTCTCTAATACGAGGTCAAGACTCAAAGGTCTTTCGGTATTTACTATTTTAAATTCTATTGTAACTCCAATACTGTTGCTGTTTTCTGATACTAAAACATCAACATTTAATAATTCAACACGTGGTTCAAAATTATTTACTGTATCCACAATCGCACGTTTCATAACGACACCAAGCATAGGGCTAACTGGTTCGAATAATAAACGCTTGATTGGAGAACCTATTTCACTATGAAATGGTCTCTCAAAGTTTGAAGTTAAAATTAGGTTTTTTAGACTAGTTTTTACAGCATTTTCATCGTATCTAAGAACGATGTCTTTCGTCACTGGGTGAGCAGTGAAATTTAAGTCTAAATCCGAAAAGGTTCTTGTATTGCGTGCCATCTAATTATTTAGTCCTATTCTACAAAAGAATTTGAAGATCCTTGACCAATTGCATCACCACAAGCAATTGGGTCGGCGATTCTTGCTACTTTATTACCTTCAATATATGTTTTACTAGCCCCAGAAGTAGGATACCTTTGGTCTGAATTATGAGTCTGCGTTCCACAAGTATGAGCTGCCCATTTACAATTTGGGCTAACAACACCAGGAAATTTTCCATTAAAATATGTCTTAGCCACTGGTGTGGTTATCATAACAGTTGGGGGAAAGCACCCATGTCCTGTTGTTTTATCGCCAATTCTAGTTATTGCTGGCATATGACACCAATTCCTTTAACGCCAACATTCCTGGAGTCCAGTTTCTATCCTGACAAAGAACAGTATATGTTTGGCTGGCGATTACCGTATTTGGGGCTACTGGGTCAAACGCTTGCGCAACATAACTAAAAGTTCTACTGCGAGTCATATCTGGGTCAAACCCAATAACTTCATGAACATTAGGTCTATTGACTGCATCCCAGACGCTGGCATTTGAACCCAATGTTGTAATCGTTGTTATATTTCCCTTACTGTCTCGAGTGGTCAAACCATCATTAAATATACCTCTATAAAACCCAGACAAAGTTGCTCCAGAAACACTAACGCTACTTGGGTTAGTTTCTTGCGGAACAATCCTTACTGAGTAGTAAGTTCTACTACCAGAGGTTGGAGGTATTGCAGTTGGGTCGCCTGCTTCTTCTGTGTAATATTCTATTGTGTGGCTAAACGAAGCCATCTCGGCATAAGTGCCCAATAAAGTATTAACAGGTTCCCACATTATGCTGATCCAAACAAGAATAATCCACGACTTCCAGGTGCTACTTGTCCTTGAGCATTTACAGAAACGTCATCAATCATAGTAAAGTTTTGTTTACGCAAACCTTTTGGATTGTAAGAAATATGAATCCAATTCATCCATCCTGGACCTGGATTAAATTTAGCTCCAGGTCTTCTATACTCAAGAATTATCTGATCGTATGGTAAAGTCTTCTCTAACTCAAGAGCAAATTTCCACATGTCTTCAAAAGAACGTTTAGGGTTGTAACGTAAATCCAATGCTTGACCAATGTCGTGTTGCGATCTACCAGTACCATTCCTCAAACACGAGTTGATGCACCAAGCACCTTTAGGTGATTGCGGTGCAAACTTACCACTTGTTGGACCATAAGCTGCATATAATGGTTCGCAAATATTTTCTGCGAGAGCAACAAGGTTCGCAATAATATCTTGCTTAGTGATCACTGCGCCACCAACTGCAATATCTTTAAGTATTACAGATGGTTCTACTAATTGTGCAACCGTAAAGTTCTTAGAAAGTTTAAACGATGGACCATATTCAGTTGTGTTATATACTCGATTAGTATCAACTGGTTTACCTGTAACTGTATTTGGTGCAGTTTTAGGTGGCACTTCCTGTGCTTCTGGAATTTTGTTCTCAGGTGCTTTAAATTCAGGAGTGGTGTATTGCTTTTCTTTTTCTTTCTGTCCTTCTGGTGTTTGCCATTCATCAGGAGTCTCAAATTTAGCAATATCTTCAAAAGATCTTTCTGGTGGTGGTAAATTATCAAAACTTGAAACGACAGCTTTGATTAAAGGTGGAGGAGTTAAATCAACTGTATTAACAGCATCAGGTGATGCACCTGTTGCACCATTACCAAATTGTCCTTCCGAATAATCTACATGTAATGTTCCGCCTGCAAGAATATTCATTTCACCATCTGAATTAATGTTTATTTCTTGTGCTTTTTGTAAAATATTGGCATCAGATTTAACTTCAACATTAGATGATGCGTATGTCTGGTGCTTTTCTTGCGCATAATTTCTAATGTTTTTCGCCTGAACATTATAATTACCATTGACTTTTAAATTAAAATCTTCACCAACAGTCATATCTAAATCTCCAGCAACACCTAGTTCTGCATCACCCTTCATAAGAATGCTACTATTACCTTCTACTTCAATGTTAGCATCGCCCTGCACAAGAACACGGAGATTACCACCAACAGTTATATTACCCGAACCCTTAACATAAAGGTTGTTATTACGCAATATAATTTGATAATTATCGCCAACAATAAAATTTAATTGAGAACCATTGGGATCAATCTCAAGGTATGTCCCCTTACGATGATACAAGTGAATGCGTTCGCCTGCAGGTGAATCATCAAACTCCATTAGGTGCCCAGACTCAGACTCAAATACTTTGTTGTATGGGTAAATTGTATTATATGGGGAAAGAGGTTGCGACCAAGTTCCACCTTTTGCAGTTGGAACATCTCTCTGACGCATCAAATCTTTAAATTGGAAACAAGTACCTTCAATAACACCACGAGCAAGTCTGTTAGTATCAGACTCATTCATATGGTCACGTAATGGATATTTACCTGATGGGTCTGTGAATCCATATTGTGTAGCATTACCAGAACGATCTTCTTTATACGCTTCTCGTTTTTCTGGTGGAGCTGCTTGTATTTCAGCAGGAGTGAGGTTTGGTTCTACAGCAGTCGCATCTTTGTTTGTTGGTTCAGGACCAGATTGTCCACCCAAGAAATATTCATAATATTGTTTTTTAACTAATGCAATGTCAGGACTATTCTTACCCACTGCTGTTTTTGCAGCTTCGAAGAATCCTTCTTGATACATCAATTTATCCCAACCTTTAACACGATCTTTAATATAAAGAGCAGCAATTAAAGCGGAAGTATCTAAATCGTCATCTAACGAATCTGGTTTGTTGACGATATCAATATTCAAGCCAGCTTCACGTCCAAGTTTCTGGTATCTCTCGTAGTTCGCACGACCAGTTAATTGAATAAATCCACGACCATAATACTTTGCACCATCGTCATTATTTTTATTACCTAAGAAATTTTTGCCACGGAATGTTGGACCATAAAAGAAAGAGAAGAACTCTTCTCGAGACATACCTTTCTTTCTTGCATATGAATACTGTTCTATAACTTCTGGAGTTACAGCAGAGAATATCTGTTTAAGTCTAGTTGGGTTGTATTGATAATCTTCTTTTTGTGGAACCCATTTAGATTCACCACCAGCAATACCAAGTAAAGCACATTTTGCATATTTTGTAGTTAAGCCAACTTTATCGCAAGCCTTAATAAGTGCTTTAATACCATCAGATGCTTTATTTGTAGCACCAGATTTTGGTGGTGGTGTTGTAGGAATGCTTGCGTTAGGATCTGCATTGGTTGCTGCTGGCGCAGGAGCAGGAGCAGGTGTTGGAGCAGGAACTGGAGCAGAGTTATTTGCTGCATCAGTTCCAGTTTTAATCGGTTGTCCTGATCCATCAGTAACAGGAGTACCACTACTATCTGTTAAAACACCACCTTCTGTTGGTAAGATGGAATCATTTGAGTCGTCAGCTGCTCTAGAACCAGCTTTAGTTTGGGGTATGCCACCTACAGTTCCAAGAATAATTGGCTGTTGCTGATCCTCATCACGGAACATAACAATAACCCAAGTGCCAGGAACTGGACCTGTTGGCGAATAACCTAATCCACTAATAGCAGCAGATGTAACTGGCTGCATCGGATATGCCCATGGCAAATCCTCAGTTGGTAATAATGTTTTATCGTCTGTGTGAATACCAACTACACGAACTTGGCAACGACCAAGTTTAAGTGGGTCTTGTCTATTTTCAATTACGCCAGTGTATACCTGCATTATTTTGCCTTATCAAGATTAACTAATAACGAGTCTTTAATCAACTCTAAAGTGGTTTCATGTTTTTCTTTTGTAATAAAATGATTTATTGCTGATATAATATAGTTTCCAGAAAACATATTATCAATATTGTTTTTATCATTCTTACTTACTGGTTCTATTTTGTTAAGTTTAACATTAACTTTTCTTCCAACTGTATAATCGCATCGTCCAGGAACTACGATTTCAATTTTAGTTGACTCCGCCTGTTTTAGTAATGATATTCTCTCTTGAATAATTTGAGTGTTTGTAACATCACCAAAATTAGAAAAGTTATTATAATACTTAGGCTTAAACATAACAGTTGAGCTATAACGATATATCACTTTCTTAGAAGCAGCAGGAAACTCATTTAAACGACTATGCTTCTTTGCGTTATTTAACATATCAAAATTATTACTTGATATTTTCTTAGAAGCAATATCGTGTGTATACATTCTGGAACCATAAACCCCAGAAGTAATCCTATCGATATAATCTATACCTGTAGGAATTTTAATTCCAATAATTCTCTTATAGTCTTCTTCTAAGTTTTTAACGCTGCCACCAAGTGGACGATCATCACGAACATAATTATCAAACGTGAAGTTAGCGAGAACTGGTTGTTTATATAAAAAATCTAAAGAAACGAAATTGTATCCGTCTCTGTTTTCAAAAAACACATAACTTGGAACTGAGTTTTTATTGATAGCTTGGTCAGTTAAATACAATAAATTTTTAATTGGAGACCAGAAGTTAGAAGTATACTTCGTCGCATTAGATGTTTCTTCAACTATATTTTTTCTAGTCGATTGTATACCATTAGTTTTGTCAGTCAATAATGTTTTTGCAATATCAGAAATTTTTCCAGTGAAGGTCTTACTAATACTTTTATTTAAATCAATCAAAGCATCTTGTGAGGTAAAATGTAACTGATAAACAACTTGTTTATCTTTAAGCATTTCTCTGTCAGTCATTTTGTAAATATAAAACTTACCAGATATATTTCCATCCTTTAAAGTTGGTGTTTTAATATCCAACTCAACATACTCTTCACCTACAAATGGAAATAAATTGATTAAGTCTAAAGAATCTTTAACAATTAAAGTACCTGTGATGAAAGGCGACAACAAATCTTCAAAGATTTGAATACCTGAAACTTGGTTGGCGATATCCTGATAAAATCCGCTCTGCGATATAACTCTAATTCTACCTACTGATACATCACCAGCAAATCTTAATGTTTGTTGTGGTTGCATTATAATAAATTATCGAAATTAGTTAATATTGTATTTAATATCTGAGGAGAAACTATCTTGATTCTTCTTTTCTTCTCATTCAAGTCTTCCTCGTATTGACGATTGGAAACTGATACTGCACCTGGAGTTGAAGAATGAACAATATTCCCCTTAGCATCTGTATAATGATGCGGAGCATCTGCTTCTTCGCCATACTTATCTTGAATATATGCAGTAAGTCTTGGATAATCTAATAACCAATCAGATCTATAATCAAATCTTTCATTGGCTAACATAACTACCCAATGATATTGAGCATCGCCGTAAATTTTCTCTGCTACGATTTCAGGAGTTTCGCCATCAATAACATCATACTCATCGTATACAGTTATGTTTGCCAGAACATCTCTACGGAAACGAATATTTCTTGTTATGTCAGTGATAACGAATGCTCTGCGTTCACCTTTGATTTCGAAGTCATATAAAAATTTTGGAAAATCTTCGAAGTACATTATAGACCATCCTTAA
>CAYWDY010000081.1:0-9355 GCA_964455985.1 uncultured Flavobacteriales bacterium | reverse complement strand
AATGTTCATGGACATAGTTGAAGAAGTTCAGGATCTTTCACCATCCGGTAAGACTGGAATTCAGCGCATGGGCTCACATCGAAAAGATCCGGTCCGATACGAAGAAGGTAACGATCTTCGCGCTGGTAAATGACGCATCGATCCGGCTCTTCAATGCCATACAGCAGGATGGTGGATCCGTTCCACTTGTAGCCGCGGTAATTGACAGGAGACAACCAAAATTCAACTTGAAGAGCGGTTGCTTTCTCCTCGACAAGACCTGCCGCCGGATTCAACTTTTGGGCGGTCTCTTCCGCGAGTGAACCTTTTTCAGCTCGGGAAGTTGCTCCTACCTGCTTTGGCGTGACGGAAATACTGATCTGTAGTTGGTCTTTATGAACTACAATTTCCTGATCCATCAGGGCAATGGAGTCATCGGCATTCAGCAATGTATCAGAGACCACCGCCTCCTGGTATTCTGATCGGGAAGGAACCGTATCTGTAAAGGATATCGTCGAAGAACTGCGGGATTTGGACTTGGTCAAAGGATCCGATTTTTTGGAGAACCATTTGAAGCTGATGATCGGCGTTCGTCTGGGACGATCCGATCCGAGATAATTCCAAACCAACAACCCAGATACAATAACCAACAAGAAAGCCCCCAAAATTTTCAGGCCAAAGGGTACTAACGGTTTACGGTAATCGATTTCCTCTTCGATCTCGCGACAAACCGTTTGGTCGGCCGCCAGTCGAATTCCATCCACTAACAAGCGACGGAACAAGACCCGATCGCGGAATGCCAAGTCACTATCGAGACGGTCGATGAACGCCTGACGTTCCGAACCACTCAGCGAATCCGCCAAGTACCGGTCGATCAAGCGACCGTCTTTGTCCAGTTCCCCCGTTCCTGTCATGGTCATGTGAGTAATCTTGCCCGAACGATATGCTCCAATTGCTTCATGGCCTTATCGACTTCGAACTCGGCGATGACCGGATTGGAGAGTTGGAACTGTGAGGCCAGTTGTTCGAAATTCAGGCGGTCGGCGTAATGAGCTATAAGGAGCTCACGCGCTGATTCATCCAAAATGGAGAAACAATGGGCCACGATTTCCTGTTGTTCTTCCTGTGGTGACATGCCGGCAACGGTCGGTTGTACCATCCGATGTTCCTTCAACTGATTCTTGAGGTGAACGAACAGTTGTTCGGATGGAACGGTTTGTTCGGGGAGGTTGCGTTGTTGAGCCTCACGCAAGAAGCGAAGCAGGGCGCCGGCGAAAAAGGCAGGCGTATCTGCATCCCGGATACCTTTGGTTCGTAGCCAACGGCGCGATGACTGGTAATAACGCTTGGTGAGGTGGGACAATACCTCCTTCGAACCGCTGCGTAAGCCGTTGAGGATTTCTTTATGGGTAAACCGCGCCATGTATTTCAGGGCGAAAGGTACGTGAAAACCAAGCAGCTGCGCTGTGACGAATGCAGGAAGAAGTCAACAAGGAATGGCTGACATCCCAGGGTCTGTTCTCCTATCGGTGCGAAAAAATGTCAGTTATTTTTAACAGAACATTAACCCCTCCGGTCACATGAACGGCAACCTGGCTGCGTTTGACAGCTTATACCTGACATTATTTCGGAGGCATCATTCTTGACTCATGGTGTTTCCCAACATTTAAAAACCATTATGATTCCTATGAAAAAGATCGTCGTGTTTCTCTTGGTCGCCTTCACCGGTGGATTTGCCGGAGCCTATGTGTTCGAACAGGATCATTCCCTTCCACCTTCCCGGCTGCAACAGACCATGCCGGTGGTTCGAACATCGGGTAGCGCCGCAGGACAGGCAGGGTGGCCGGACTTTACCGAAGCCGCCGAGAAGACCGTTCATGCGGTAGTTCACGTGAAAACCTACTCCACACCAAAAATGAATGCATTCGACCCCTTCAGTTTTTGGGGAAGGCCGATGCAAGTTCAGCCTCAGGAGTCGACCGGTTCCGGAGTAATCATTACGCAGGACGGTTACATCGTCACCAATAATCACGTAGTCGCCGATGCGGAAAAGGTGGAAGTCACCTTGAATGACAACCGAAATTTCCAGGCCAGGGTGATTGGCACCGATCCAAGTACGGACCTGGCGTTGTTGAAGATCGAAGAAAAGGAACTCCCCTTCATCACTTACGGCAATTCCGACGACCTGAGAATCGGAGAATGGGTATTAGCCGTTGGAAATCCATTCAACCTCACCTCAACCGTCACCGCAGGAATTGTGAGTGCCAAAGGGAGAAATATCGGCATCCTGCCGGACCAGTTCAAGATCGAATCGTTCATCCAGACGGATGCGGCCGTCAACCCCGGCAACAGCGGTGGAGCGTTGGTCAATACGCGCGGCGAACTGGTTGGAATAAATTCCGCCATCGCTTCCAACACCGGCTCATACACGGGATACTCTTTTGCCATACCGGTCAATCTGGTTCGTAAAGTGATCGATGACCTGGCCGAATTCGGAATCGTGCAACGCGGCTTCATCGGGGTAAGCATACGCGACGTCGATTCGAAACTGGCGGAAGAGAAAGGACTTTCTGTTTCTCAAGGCGTATTTGTGGCCGGGCTCACGGAAGGTGGTGCTGCCGCCAAGGCTGGCATACAGGAAGGCGATGTGATCACCAAGGTGGGCGATGTTTCAGTTAACTCGACTCCTCAATTGCAGGAGCAAATCGGACGGTTCAGGCCTGGAGACCAAGTGAATGTAACGGTACTTCGTGATGGTAAGGAAAAGGCTTTTGCCATTCAACTCAGGAACCGGGAGGGTGAGACCACGATGGTTCAGCACGATGAAGCCTTCCAAATGTTGGGCGCCTCTTTTGAGAATGCGAGCAAAGAAGAAAAAGGCAAATTAGGGCTGAGCGGCGGTGTCAAAGTGATCCGGCTTTCACCGGGAAAGCTGCTGAGTTCCGGTGTACGGGAGGGCTTCATTATCACCTCGATGGACAAGCGACCTATCACCTCAGTGCAGGACCTGCAAGAGGCGCTGAAATCCAAATCCGGAGGCGTGCTTTTGGAAGGCGTATATCCCGGCGGTCAGAAGGCCTACTACGGATTTGGATTGTAAAACATTGATTTTCAGAGCTACTAACCATGGTCGGGTTTTCAACAAATGACAAAAGTTATGAACCAAACCGACGGGCCTCCTTGCGTCGCCTTGGGCTAAAAACTATCTTTGCCATACCACACCAGAGGTCTAACCACCCTCTTAGCATCCGAGTATATACTCTCTTTTAACCTGAGACATGCGTCAGCTAAAAATCACTAAATCCATAACCAACCGCGAAAGCCAGTCCTTGGAGAAATATCTTCAGGAGATCGGACGCGAGGAATTGATCACAGCAGAAGAAGAAGTACGATTGGCCCGACTGATCAAACAAGGCGACCAGAACGCTCTGGACCGTCTGACCAAGGCCAACCTCCGCTTCGTCGTTTCTGTTTCGAAACAATACCAGAACCAAGGTCTTTCCCTGCCTGACTTGATTAACGAGGGCAATCTGGGATTGATCAAAGCCGCCAAGCGATTCGACGAGACACGCGGTTTCAAGTTCATTTCCTATGCGGTTTGGTGGATCCGTCAGTCTATTCTTCAGGCTTTGGCTGAACAATCCCGTATCGTTCGTCTGCCCCTCAACCAGGTTGGCTCGCTCAACAAAATTTCCAAGGCGTATTCCAAACTCGAGCAGGAGTTCGAACGCGAGCCTTCTCCGGAAGAATTGGCCAAAGTACTGGATATCCCTACCGAAAAAATCTCCGACACCATGCGTGTCAGCGGTAAGCATGTATCCATGGATGCTCCATTCGTTCAAGGCGAAGACAATAGCCTGATCGACGTGATCGAAAATCAGGATTCTCCTCGTGCTGACAGCATGTTGATGAATGAATCCCTTCAAAAAGAAATTGACCGTTCCCTTTCCACCTTAACCGAACGCGAGCGCGAAGTCATCCGCCTGTTCTTCGGTATCGGAATGCCGCATGGTCTGACGCTGGAAGAAATCGGAGCTCAATTCGACCTTACCCGTGAGCGGGTTCGACAGATCAAAGAAAAAGCGATTCGTCGCCTGCGCCACAAATCGCGTAGCCGACTGCTCAAAGCTTATCTCGGTTAATCCCTGAAATCCATCAACTTTATAGCAAACAGCTTTCATCCCTATGAAAGCTGTTTGTTTTTAATCCTTACAACCCCTACTCTTTCACCTTATGAGCACTTCAACACTGACACCCAAAAACCGGTACGAACAAGAATTGGCCGGTTGGATCGAGATGGAAAAAGCCGCCATCAAGCTAATCCACATCACCGGCTCTCTTTGGTTTGACCGCTCGGTGGAACTGGTCCTGTTCCGAAACCAATTGGTTGATCGCAGCGCCAGCGAAATCCTACACCTGCACCAGTACGCTAAAGAAATCGTTCAGAAGCCCATCAATATTTTCGACACCCTGGCCTTGGCCGAAGAGATGAGCAAATTGGGATTGGCTCCTTCTCGGATCGATATCGGTCGTTTGAATACCGAATGGATCAACGAGCAAGGTCACTTCTCCAGCGTATCTGATTTCGTAAGCCAAAAGCTTTCCGGATTCGTCGGTGCTGAAAAACGTCGCATGATTCCCCGTGATGTCGTGCTGTACGGATTCGGTCGTATCGGCCGACTGGTAGCGCGAGAACTCATCGCTCAGGCCGGCAAAGGCGAACAGCTCCGCCTCCGCGCCGTAGTCACTCGCTCGGGCGGTGCTGAAGACCTCGCCAAACGCGCTGACCTGTTGCGAAATGATTCCGTCCACGGTGCCTTTCCCGGCACCGTGATCGAAGACGTGGACAATATGGCGTTGATCGTCAACGGTCACACCATCCACATGATCGCGGCCAGCGACCCCACAGCCATCGATTATAACGCCTACGGTATTCAGGACGCACTCATCATCGACAACACCGGCGTAGTCCGTGACCGGGAAGGCTTGAGCAAGCACCTGAAATCAAAAGGTGTCAGTAAAGTTCTGTTGACCGCTCCCGGAAAAGGCGACGTGCCCAATGTCGTGTACGGCGTAAACCAGGAAGCTTTTGATCATCACCAAGAAACTGTTTTTTCGGCAGCCTCTTGCACCACCAATGCCATTGTTCCGGTATTGGCCGTGGTGGACCAACATCTCGGTATCGAAAAGGGTCACATCGAGACCATTCACTCCTACACGAATGACCAGAACCTGCTCGACAATTACCACAAGAAATACCGCCGTGGCCGTTCCGCAGCCTTGAACATGGTTATCACGGAAACCGGCGCCGACAAAGCGGTAGCCAAGGTTCTTCCTCACCTCGGCGGCAAGCTGACCGGTAACGCCGTTCGCGTCCCTACCCCGGATGTCTCGCTAGCCATCCTGAATCTCACCCTGAAGAAAGAGTGCACCAAGGACAGCATCAACGATGTGATGCGTCATGCCGCCCTCTCCGGTAAGCTGGTGGAACAGATTCAGTTTGCCGTTTCCAACGAACTGGTTTCGACGGACCTGGTAGGCAATCCGTGCGCCTCCATCTTCGACAGTCAGGCGACTATCGTGTCCAAAGACGGCAAGAGCGTGGTACTTTACGTATGGTACGATAACGAATACGGATACAGCCGTCAGGTGATCCGGTACGCCAAGCACCTAGCCGACGTTATCCGCCTTCAATACTATTGATTCTTAAGATAAAATTGAACCTCAGGCCGGTCCATCCAGACCGGTCTTTTTTTTACTCCAACCCATGAGGGCCTAGATTTGATAAATCAATTCGGAACCTTGGCGATAAAGCCCCCGCCGACCACATCGTCGTCTTCGTAAAAAACAGCCGATTGTCCGGGGGTTACGGCCGCCACTGGAGCATGAAAGGTGACCTTTACTTTTTCTCCTACGGATTCAAGTACCGCCGGCGTTCCACGGTCCTTGTACCGGATACGGGTGATGGTTTCCAAGGGCTTTTCGAGCGATGAATACTTGATCATATTCAACCCTTCCACCCACATTTCCTGCCGGTTCAAATCCTCTACAGACCCCAATACTACAACGTTCTCTTTCGGCTGTATATCAATTACATATGCAGGTTCTCCTAAAGCGATTTCCAGGCCCTTTCGTTGACCAATCGTATAGAATGGATACCCCTTATGCTTGCCCAATACCTTTCCATTCTTGTCGGTAAAATTCCCTCCGGCCAGCCGATCCACCAGCTCCCCGCGCTGCCGACGTAAAAAGGACCGATAGTCATTATCGGGGATAAAGCAGATCTCGTAACTCTCCGGCTTATTGGCGAGTTCATGGAATCCCATCCGGGCTGCCATTTCCCGAATTTCGGTCTTGTGAAAGCCCCCTACCGGAAAAAGTGTCCGGGAGAGACAGGCCTGGCTGACACCCCACAGGACATAACTCTGGTCCTTCCAATCGTCCTTGCCTTTGCTGATGACAAACCTGCCCCCTTCCGGGCGCACCTTAGCGTAGTGTCCGGTAGCGATGAATTCACAATCCAGCATGTCCGCCCGCTTGAGCAGGGCCTCCCACTTGATATGGGTATTGCATTTGACACAGGGGTTCGGAGTCCTTCCCGCCATGTATTCATCGATGAAATCATTGATCACATGGTCGCCGAACTCTTCCCGGATGTCCAGGATATAATGGGGAAAACCCTTTTCAACGGCGATAGCACGCGCGTCGTTGATCGAATCCAGCGAGCAGCAACCGGTTTCCTTCTTCGAGCCACCGCTGGTAGCATAGTCCCAGGTCTTCATGGTCAGCCCGACCACTTCGTACCCTTGCTCATGCAAGAGCATAGCCGAAACAGAGGAATCTATACCTCCGCTCATGGCAACCAGAACTCTACCTTTTTTGGACATCGCGGACTCCGACGGGGAGCACGACAAAATTACGACTATTTTCCGGCGGGATCCTCTACTTTAATGGGAGCATCCGTTTCCGGTTTTTCGTTCAACGATCGGCCGTTCTTATACGTATCCTCTGACTCCAGCTTGCCGGTATCGTCGAAGGTCATCCATTTGCCTTCGCGGAGGCCGTTTACATAACTGCCTCGCTCCCACACTTGGCCGTTAGGATGATAGATCACAAACTCACCTTCGAAATCGCCCTTGACCATTCGACCGGACAGCTTCTTGGTGCCCTTCTCGAAAAACTCTGCGTAAGGACCGGTTTTCTCTCCCGCCTTGAACGTCATGCTTCGGGCTACTTTTCCATCGGGGTAATAATCCATACAAACCCCGTCCTTTTTTCCTTTGGCGTATTTCTCCACGCTGCTCAGCTTACCGTTTTCGTCGAAATAGTTCCAGAGGCTGTCTTTGTCTTGTCCGATGTACTTACCCTGCGCCATGATTGTCCCCTTCTCGTAATAAAGAGAACCATCGCTGACACCGGTGTTTCCGCGGTAAACAAGCCTGGACTGCAAGGCGCCTGACGGATAGTACGTGGTGAATACGCCGACTCGCTTGCCATCCTTATAGGTAGAAGAGGAAAAAAGTGTGTCAGTCGGATAGTAACGTTTCCAGACTCCTTGTTGCAATCCTTTCTTATCGCGGCGGTTTACAGTATCCCCTTTGAAAATCTGATACGTCTGCGCGTATGAACATACAGGAAGCAAGAGGGCGATAAGTCGGATCCATTTCATTGACTCAAATATAAAAAGTAAAGTCAAAACCTGTCCTGTCGAAAAAATCAAGGTTTTAAAATTTCATTACATTGCAACAAACTACACCATCTATGTCAAAACACACTGCACCTGCAACAGGACATCCCAAGGGGCTTTACGTGCTCTTTGTGACTGAAATGTGGGAACGATTCAGCTACTATGGCATGCGTGCCATATTCATGCTCTTCCTGGTCAAAGGATTGTTGATGAACGGCAAAGACGCTTCCAACATCTACGGCAGCTTTACAGGACTCGTTTATCTCACCCCCCTGATCGGCGGATATGTATCCGATCGCTATTGGGGCAACCGTCGAAGCATCTTCATCGGAGGCATCCTGATGGCTATCGGTCAGTTCATGATGTTTTTTAGCGGCAATGCCATTGGCAGCGGCACAGCATTCCCACTCATGATCGGCGGACTCACCTTTCTGATTATCGGCAATGGCTTCTTCAAACCCAATATCTCGACGATGGTCGGGCAACTCTACCCTAAAGGTGACTCCCGGATCGATGCCGCCTTCACGATCTTTTACATGGGCATCAACCTCGGCGCCCTTTTCGCTCCTATCGTATGCGGTTACTTTGGAGAGAACATCGATTTCAAGTGGGGTTTCTTTGCCGCCGGCGTCGGTATGGTGGTAAGTGTCATCACGTTTGAATTGTTGAAGAACAAGTATATCGTAGATTCCGAAGGTGCTGCCATCGGAATGCCTCCCAGCCATTATCAGGCACAGAAAGCCGAGAAGAAAGCGGCCGGCCCAAGCACCAACATGGGCAAGATTTTTGTCGCACTCGGTGTGGCGTTGGGTCTCATTTACGTGTTCCACTCCTTCATGGGCTTGGATATATTCGGCGCCCTGATTTTCTCCTCGGCCATCGCTGTTCCTGCGCTGATTATCAGTGATAATTCCCTGACGAAAGATGAACGCTCTCGTATTTGGGTGATATTCATCCTCGCCTTTTTTGTCATCTTCTTCTGGAGTGCGTTCGAACAGGCAGGCGCCTCGCTGACCTTATTTGCCGACCAGCAAACCGACCGTCATTTGGGCGCTTGGGAAATGCCGGCTTCCTGGTTCCAATCCATCAATCCGCTGGGCATCATCATCCTGGCTCCGTTGTTCAGCTCACTTTGGGTAAGTCTTGGCCGCCGGAAGCTGGACCCTCCTTCTCCCTTGAAAATGGCGTTAGGTTTACTCCTGCTGTGCTTGGGTTACATGGTCATCGCAGCCGGTGTCCACGGCGTGGACTCCAGCGTCAAGATTTCCATGTGGTGGTTAATCATCCTGTATGTACTGCATACTATGGGTGAACTTTGTCTTTCTCCGATTGGTTTGTCCATGGTATCCAAATTAGCCCCCCTTCGTTTCTCCTCCCTATTGATGGGCACCTGGTTCCTGGCCAACGCCGCTGCCAACAAGCTGGCTGGAACCTTGAGCGGACTTATCCCTCCAGGCGCCGGGGAATCCGAAGCTACGGCCCCTGCACAATTGCTGGGATTCACGATTGACAACCTTTACAGCTTCTTCATGATCTTCATTATCATGAGCGGTGCTGCCGCCGGACTTTTATTCGTCCTCTACCGCTGGTTAAGTAAGATGATGAAAGGGGTGCATTGATCCTTACCCGTTTACACCAAAAGCCGGAGCAGCCCCCTGATCCGGCTTTTTCCTTTCCAGCAAGCTTTAA
>CAYWDY010000080.1:0-9357 GCA_964455985.1 uncultured Flavobacteriales bacterium | reverse complement strand
TAAAATCTATCACCATGATCACCGGTACTACGGTGGGAGTTTGGAGAATCGTTCCCGGTGCGTTCATCTCCGATAACTTCGACATCCGTTACGGATTGGGTGATTTGACGATACTGCCTGAGACTCTAACGGTTACCGCGGATAATAAACAGATTGTTTACGGTCAGTCGCCAGCCTACAGCTATTCCGTCACAGGCTACCAATATCAAGATTCACTTCAGTCTGTAGCGACTGGTGGACCTGCATTCACCTTGTTGACGGCTCAACAGGCTGTGGTGAACGGCAATCCTTCCTCAGGTTCGTATAGCATCCGTCCTGGCGCATTACCCTTGATCGCTCCTTCCAACTATGTTGTGAATTATGTGAACGGTACCCTTCAAGTGGCTAAGGCCAGTCTTACAGTAGCGGCGAACGCTGCCAGCAAGGTGTACGGTACAGCCAATCCTCCACTCACAATTAGTTATTCTGGGTTCGTGAACGGAGACGGCCCAAGTGCTATCACAGCTCCTACGGCTGCTACCGCGGCCACAGCCACTTCCGCGGTGGGTACGTATCCGATAACGCTCAGCGGAGGTTCGGCCGCCAACTACAACTTGATATTGCAGTCGGGTGTCTTAACGGTTACCAAGGCATTACTCTCAGTCAAGGCGGATGATAAAGTGATCTTCCGTGGTGATAATGCACCTGTGTTCACATCGACCATTTCGGGCTTTGTCGGCAATGACCGTAGTCTGATCGTATCGGGACCAACCTATACGGTAAGTCCTTCGTATTCCAGCAGTAGTGTGGCTGGACTATACGCCATCACACCGTCTAATTTGAATCTTAGTTCTACACTCAACTACAACATCACTTACCTGGCAGGTACGTTGTATGTAAATCCGAAAGGGCAGGGTGCCAAGAAGCTGAAGCCGTCCTTGATTTGTGTGGATACCTTGGTCGGGCATCCTTCGGGATTATCCTACAAAGCCCGTTTTGCGTGTCAGAACGACAATAGTACACCGGTGTATGTTCCGATCGGAGTAGACAACCTCATCACTAACCACGTTTGAGATCTTATTCGACGGCCAGCAATTGCGTTGGTCCATTCGAACCTATGAAGCGAACCAGAAATCAGCGATGGCGAGTGACGCCAGCTCCACTTCCAACCGTTGTTCCAGCGGTTCGGTATCCCGTACCCTGCAGGAGTCGCTTCCTGCAGAAGATGCTTGGTCCGACGTGTTGGCTTATCCAAATCCGGTCAGTCAACGCTTGTCCATCCATTCGGATGAGTTGGATCTTTCTACGGCCACCGTACGGGTGTACGACTTGCTTGGGCAATGGCATGATGAAGTCTATATAGAAAATTCTGGATCTGAAATACTTCTGGATATGAGTTCGCTTCCTGCAGCCCACTACATTGTAAGCGTATGCCGGGATAACCAGGTGAAGCATTTCCGAATCATCAAAGACTGAGTAAGCCCCATGCTTTTCAAAGAGGCTGCCCAACAAAGGCGGCCTCTTTCTATTTTGGGGCATCCTTGGTTTCCATTTAATGACAGAGGTGTTGTCTTCAAACCGCTAAATTCAGTACTTTGCCCCGCATCATGTCCATCAGGTATCTTCTGGCACTTTGGATGATGGTAATCTTGACTTTCGCTGCTCCAGCGTCGGCTCAGGATCCCCAGATGGATAGTCTGTTGCAAGTTATCGCCAACGGAAAAACGGATACGCTCCAGGTGAATACTTACCTGGCGTTGAGCCGTAAGCATTTCAGCAGTTCTCCGGATGAAGCTATCCGTTACGCCACCCTGGCTCTTCAGCTCTCCAAGCAACTTGGTTTTTTAAAAGGACAGGCTTTTTCATATAAAAACATCGGAATTGCTTATTTCAACCGGGGGCGATACATCGAAGCCCAGCTTTATTATGATTCTTCGCTGACTGTTTTTCAAAAACTCCAGGATAAGATCGGAGTGGCGAACATCTACAACAACATGGGCAATATCTATTACCAGTCGGGTGATGATTTGCGCGCCTTGGAGTTGTATATGAAACAACTGGTGATCTCTGAAGCCTTGCATGATACCTTACGCATGTCCACGGCACTGAATAACATGGCTGCCGTTTACAACAAGAAGAAATCTACGACGGATCTCGCCATCAAATCCCTTCAGCGGGCACTGCCGTTGGCTGAAGGCATGCAAAATCCGGAACACATCGGCACGGCAGCGGTCAATCTGGGTGAAATATATTTTGCGGAAGGCGACGATTCATTGGCCATGAAATATTTTATGCAGGCCATCAAAGCCTATGAGGGTTCGGAATATGCGCCGTATGCCTTGTTCGACATGGGAAAGTTGTTGGTCCGGCAAAAGGACTTCGCTCGTGCGATCTCCATGTTGGATAGTTCATATGTCCTGTCGCAACAGCTGGATTCCCGACAGGACATGGCAAACTCACTGATCGGATTGGCTCAAGCGTATACGGGGATGGGGCGATTGGCAGTTGCCTTGGACAAGTACAAGCAAGCGGAAGTCCTCGCGTTAGAGCTGGGCAGTACGGATAACCAGAAAGAGATCTACGAAGGCTTGACTCGTGTGTACTCCGACCTCAAAGATTATCGATCTGCATTTATTTACCAGCAGCGTTTGATTGGCGTCAAAGACACTATTTATAATATTGAATCGGACAAAAAGCTGCAGGGTGTACAATTCAGCTACGAGATTGACAAGAAGCAGAACGCCATCAACTTGCTGACTAAAGACCAAGAACTGAAGCAGAAGGAGATCAGTCGTCAGCGGTTGGTCAAGAACGGATTTATTGGTGGTTTTGCTGTGATGCTGCTCTTTGCCGCCGTGTTTTTCCGGCAACGTAACCGGATATCCCGGGAGAAGAAGCGAAGCGACGAATTACTGCTGAACATTCTTCCGGAAGAAACGGCCGATGAGTTGAAAGCTACCGGTACGGCCAAGGCGAAAAGTTTCGATCTCGTCACGGTGATGTTCACCGATTTCAAGAATTTCACGCAAGCCAGTGAGCGTCTTTCGGCTCAAGAACTAGTCAATGAAATCAATTACTGTTACAGCGAGTTCGACCGGATCATCACCCGTTATAATATCGAGAAGATCAAAACCATCGGCGATGCCTATATGTGTGCCGGAGGAATTCCGGTGAGCAATTCCACACATCCGACGGATGTGGTCAAAGCCGGTTTGGAGTTTCAGCAGTTCATGGCTAAATACAAAGCGGAGCGGATCACAGCCGATCAGCCGTTCTTCGAGTTGAGGTTAGGTATTCACACCGGTCCGGTGGTAGCTGGAATCGTTGGGATCAAAAAGTTCGCCTACGACATCTGGGGCGATACGGTCAATACGGCATCCCGGATGGAGAGCAGCGGTGAAATCGGAAAAGTCAATATATCCGGTGATACGTATGAACGTATTAAGGATCATTTCCGGTGCACGCACCGCGGCAAGGTTCCGGCTAAAAACAAAGGGGAGATCGACATGTATTTTGTCGAGGCGGTAATCACTGCCTGATCAGGCACCGGCCAGCGTCTTGACGTGGGCCAGGTGTTGTTGCTTCAGCGGTTCGCGGGTCTCCATAGCGGTACGCGTGAAATAGTGATGGCTGTTCAGGAAAGAAACTTGAAGGCGGTTCCATTCGTTTTCCGTGCTGATGCGTCCGGTTTCCAGCAGTTCCCTGTACAACGTGGCACCGATTGAATAAAAGTCTGTTCGACCCAGGTAATCCAAGTCCGCGTCACAAAGGATTTGCTCCAAGGTATTGTTGGGCTGCTGAGGGTAACGAGTGGCGAGTATCATGGAAGCGATACGTTCGATCTCTTCCGAGGTAAACCCGGCCTCAGGCAATTCATTCCGGGCCATGTCAGCGCCGATGTGTTCGTGGTTATCGGCATTTACCAAGAAACCGATGTCGTGGTACAAAGCAGCTACCGCCAGCCATTCTTTCTCCGTATCCGTCACTCCCTCGGATTCGGAAAGTCTCAATACGGATTGAATCACGTCAGAAGTGTGGTGAACACCATGGTAATACAGTGACTTGGGAAGTTGATTCCTGAGTCGCTCAAGCGTTGGTTCTTTGATCTTGTGGAATCGATTCATCGGGTCCGTTCTACATCCATCAAGCACGCGCTTTCTAGGCCTTTTCCGGCATGACGTTGCGCAGTACTTTCTCTTTCAGTAAATCAGTGGAAAAAGGTTTGATCATGAAATCATTCATTCCGGCAGCGGTACACTCATCGATTTCCTCCCGGGTCACATTCGCAGTCATGGCACAGATGCGAATGTTCCGTTTTACGGGATCTTCGAGTTTGCGAATTTGCCGCGTTGCCTCGTAGCCGTCCATTTCAGGCATCTGGATATCCATGAAGATGAAACTGTAGTCATTGGCTTGAAGCATCTCCAACGCCTGCACGCCGCTGATGGCCACATCCACCTTGAGATTCGGGAAAAGATCCAGCAGGCTGTCTACAGCTACCATCTGGTTGAATTCGTTGTCCTCCACCAGCAGCACGGATTTGCCGGTCAGGTGAATTTCTACTTCGTGTACTGAAGCATTGTTCTCCGCCGGTTTGTCGCAGGTGTAGTAGGGGATGTTGAAGTAGAAATCAGAGCCTTTGCCCGGTACGCTACTGACGTTGAGCTGTCCACCGTGCATTTCGACAAGCTGACGGGAGATGGTGAGACCTAGACCTGTACCGCCGAACTTCCGGGTGGTATCGGAGGAGGCTTGTCCGAAGCTTTCAAAGATCTTATCGATTTTATCGGCAGGAATTCCGATGCCCGTGTCTTTGATGCTGAAGTGGAGAACAGGTCGGTGGGCAGAAGGCTCCTGTACGGAGACTTCAATACTCACGGATCCTTTTTCGGTGAACTTGATGGCGTTTCCAGCCAGGTTCATGATGACCTGTGTGATACGCGTCTCGTCACCCAAGACGAAATCGGGCACCGCCGGATCGATATTGGTTTTGATCTCGATTCCTTTTTCTTGGGCTTTCAGTCCAAGGATAGTATGTATGTTCTGGATAGAATTGATCAGTGAGAAGGGGACAGATTCCAATTCCATCTTACCCGATTCGATTTTTGCCAGATCCAAAATGTCATTGATGATGACCAACAGGTTGGCGCCACTCTTTTGGATGACATTCAAGTATTTTGCTTGTTGCTCATTCAGTGGTGATTTGAGCAGAAGGTTGGTGAGTCCGACAATTGCGTTCATCGGCGTACGGATCTCGTGGCTCATGTTAGCCAAGAACTGCTGACGGAACTTTTGGATTTCGATGAGGTGGTCACGGGTTTCAGACAATTGATGATTCGTGGCCTGAAGGGTTTCCAAGGTCTCGTTCAATTCCTGTGTACGCGCTTGTACCAGCTGTTCCAGTTTGGCTTCACGGGTCCGTGCCTCTTTCAAAGCCACTTCGTTGGAGTTGCGGAGTCGCTCGAAGTTGATCCGAAAGAGATTCAACATCAACGCAGGGTGTTCGGCTGACAGGCGCATGAAAATGTCGGTCGGTATTTCAACCGTTTCCAACCCCTCGCCAGCCAAAATGGTGGCCGAGGCCGAGGCGTCTGCTAAAAAACTTTCTCCCAAGATGGCGTGCGGACCCAATTGGGCGAGAAGGATGTCTTCGTAAATCTTGACCTTTCCGTGAGCGACGATGAACAAGGCTTTGGGAACGGTGCCTTTGGCGATAAGCTCCTCACCCGGTCGGTAGGATTTGCGCTCGCTGCTTTCCAGTATCTTGATTACCAGCTCTTTTTCGATGCCTCGAAAAAGAGAGCAGGATAAAAGGTGGTCCAGGGATGATTCTGACATGCCGATACAAAAGGTTTTTACCTGCGGAAAATCAGATTTCGGCAGGTAGGCCAATGTAGTGATTTTGAGCATGAGATTCGAGAAATAGTTATGGACAAAAGCTGATAACTTGTGGTCCTTTCGGATTGATATTCTACGGGAATCCTCGTAGGTTTGAAGTCCTGAAAATTCAAAAAATAGGATGGGTCCCGGATCACTTATAGTCCTTATCATTTGCGGCATCGCGTTTGCCGGTGGCGGGATTTTCCTTTCCAAGTTATTAGCCCAGACTTCCACCAATCCCCAAAAGGGTGAAGCCTACGAGTGCGGTGTTCCCACGCAAGGCCGCTCTTGGATTCAGTTCAACGTAGGATATTACCTCTTCGCCATCCTTTTCCTCATCTTCGATGTGGAGTTGGTGTTTCTCTATCCCTGGGCTGTTGTAGTTCGCGAAACAGGATTGGTGGCTTTCCTTGAAGTAATTGTATTCCTGTTCATACTCTTTTTGGGATTCCTGTACGCGCACAAGAAAGGAGCATTGAAATGGATGTAAAGAAACCCATGGATCCGTTTCCGGGTCAAGTGCATCAGTCGCCGAGCGGTGGAATCCTGACCGGTACGCTGGATGATGTGATCAATTGGGCTCGTTCCAATTCCTTGTGGCCGTTGGTCTTCGGTACCAGCTGTTGTGCCATCGAGATGATGTCCACAGCTTCCGCCAAATACGATTGGTCGCGTTTCGGTTTCGAAGTCGCTCGTGCCACGCCGCGTCAAGCTGACTTGATCATTATTGCCGGCACTATCGTCAATAAGATGGCTCCCGTTCTCAAGCGTTTGTACGACCAGATGCCTGAGCCACGGTATGTCATTGCCATGGGTGCCTGTGCTACCTCGGGCGGTCCCTTCTTCTACAACACGTACAGCGTGGTGAAAGGCGCGGATCACGTCATTCCGGTGGATGTATACATTGCCGGTTGCCCGCCTCGTCCGGAAGCGCTCCTGCATGCCATGATCACGTTGCAGGCTAAAGTCAAGGCCGGTGCTCCTCGTGAGAAAATCATGATCGGTGAGATCACAAAACCCTGACCTGTCATGAGCCACGAGACGTTACAAGAACTCATTGCTTCCTATTCCCCCCAAGCGACCTTCGATGCAGCCGGGCCTTGGCTGAACGTGACGGTTTCTTCCGCGGATTGGTTGCCACTGGCAGAAGCCCTGCGTAATCATTCCCAGTTGGAGTTTGACTACCTGTTTTGCATGACCGGTGTGGATTGGAAAACACATCTCTCCGTTGTGTATCACCTCTCCTCCAAGTCACTGGGTCACTCCGTGGTGGTGAAAGTCAAGATCGATGACCGGGAAAATCCGGAACTGGAAAGTGTCTGCGGAATCTGGCGTACGGCGGAAATGCATGAGCTCGAGATCTTCGATCTTTTCGGGATAAAATTCCGCCGTCATCCCGGCCTCCGACGTCTGTTCATGACAGACGACTGGAAAGGATGGCCGATGCGGAAGGATTACGAGGACCCTATCAATATGATTAAACTCTGATACGCCCCGGGCGGACTGTTTTGCCTTTAAACCCATCATGCTCGAAGAAGTAGGAACAACGGACCAAGGAGACCTGGTAATCAACATAGGTCCGCAGCACCCGTCTACACACGGTGTGTTGCACCTGGTTATTACGGTCAACGGCGAAACAATCAAGAAGGTGGAGCCCCACCTGGGTTATATACACCGTTCCATTGAGAAAATGTGCGAGAGCCTCTCGTACCGCCAGTTCATCTACAGCACCAGTAGGATGGATTACCTCTCGGCGCACATCAACAACCTGGGCTGTGCTTTGGCGGTAGAGCAGGGGTTAGGATTGGAGATCCCAGCTCGTGCACAGGTCATTCGCATTCTCATGTCGGAGTTGACGCGTTTGGCCTCCCACCAACTGTGGTGGGGCGCCATGGCTATGGATGTGGGCGCTATCACCCCATTCTTCCATGCCTTCCGTGAGCGTGAAATGATCAATGACATCATGGAAGAGACGTGCGGTGCCCGCCTCACCATGAACTACGTCGTTCCCGGTGGCGTGATGTTCGATCTGCATCCCAATTTCGTTTCGCGTACCAAAGATTTCCTCCGTTTCTTCAAGACCAAATTCCACGAGTACGATGAGCTCGTTACGGATAATATCATTTTCCAGCAACGGATGAAAGGTGTCGGACGCTTGTCGGCTGCCGATGCGGTTTCTTTTGGTTGTTCCGGCCCCGTAGCCCGGGCTTCCGGGGTTTCTGGAGATATCCGTAAGCTGGCTCCATACGGCGGCTACGATCAGTTGCAGTTCAAAGAAGCCATGGAGCAGGATGGAGACTGTTACGCACGGTATCTGGTTCGTATGACCGAGATGCGTGAGTCGGTTTCACTCATCGAGCAGTTGATTGATAATATTCCCGAAGGTGAATTCCAAGCCAAAACCAAGGCGGTACTGAAACTCCCCAAAGGGGAGTACTTCTCGCGCGTAGAAACCGCTCGAGGCGAATTCGGTGTCTATATCATTTCTGAAGGCGGAACAACGCCCTATCGCATCAAGTTCCGTTCTCCCGGATTTTCAAACCTGTCAGCCCTGGACCACATGTCACGGGGCTGTAAGATCGGTGACTTAGTCGCTATCATGGGATCGCTGGACTTAGTCATTCCTGATATCGACCGCTAAAACAAGACAACGAAACGACATCCATGCTCAGTATTTCCGGAATAGCCTCTTTCATACACCAGTCCTTGTCGGACATATTAGGTTCACCGTGGGCTACATTGGCGGAGTTCGTGTTGGTTGGTATCGTTGTGATTTCCTTCTTCGCATTCCTTGGTCTGGTATTGGTCCTCATGGAGCGCAAGGTTTCCGCCTACATGCAGTTGCGTGTGGGACCTAACCGCGTCGGCTTCAAGGGCACGGCGCAGACGCTGGCTGATACTATCAAGTTGGTAGTCAAGGAAGGTCTGACGCCATCGGGTGCAGATAAGTTCCTGTTCAATTTGGCTCCTTACCTGGTGCTTGTCGCTTCTATGCTTCTCATGGCACCGATCGGGTTCGCCCGCGACACGCAAATCTGGGACATCAACATCGGGGTATTATATATAACGGCTGTTTCCTCTATTGGCGTCATCGGTGTGCTGATGGCCGGTTGGTCCAGTAATAACAAGTATTCGCTGTTAGGTGCCATGCGTAGCGGCGCTCAGATTGTCAGCTACGAATTGTCTGCCGGACTGGCGATCATCACGATTGTTATCCTTTGCGGAAGTCTGCGCATCAGCGACATTGTCGCTTCTCAAGCAGATGGTTGGTGGATTTTCAAAGGACACATTCCGGCCATCCTGTCGTTCATGATCTACATCATCGCGGTAACCGCTGAAACGAACCGTGCGCCGTTCGATCTGGCCGAGGCAGAGTCTGAGCTCACCGCCGGATTCCACACGGAATACTCAGGTATGAAGTTCGCCTTGTTTTTCCTGGCGGAATACGTCAACATCTTCATCGTCTGCGCCATCGGTGCCACCTTGTTCCTGGGCGGC
>CAYWDY010000079.1:0-9406 GCA_964455985.1 uncultured Flavobacteriales bacterium | reverse complement strand
CGAAGGGCCGGCGTACGGTACTACGCGGATTCCGCGTTTCATAGCCAGAAGGACTAAATCACTTCCCGGGTCCGCCACTCCAGGGCATCCGGCTTCACTCATCAACCCGACGTCATGACCAGCCTTCAGGGGTTCCAACAAAGCTTCCAGGTCATCATAAGCCGTGTGCTCATTCAATTCGTACATAGTTATCTCAGCAAGCGGTACGCCGCCGCCGAGACTTTTCAGAAAGGCCCGGGCAGTCTTGGGTTCTTCGACTACAAAATGTGTGAGTCGTCTTGCGGTTGTCAACGATTCGGGCGACAGGGACTCCGGCCGCGGATCACCGAGGTATACGGGTATCAGGTATAACGTGCCTAACGTCATGATGGTGCGGTCACTTCAGCTCTTGAAGAAATTGTTCGCAAGCTGAGTCCAACATTTCAAACACACGGGCGAAACCTTCCATGCCACCGAACCAGGGGTCCGGTACTTCCATGTCTTCGCCCGGGTACAACACATCCATCATCAAGCGCACCTTGGCGTGATGGTCCGGATTATCGGTTTGTTTCAATACTTCGCGGCGGTTATTCAGGTCCATCACCAGGATATGATCAAACCGTTCGAAGTCGTCGGGGGTGAATTGCCGGGCTTGCAACGAAGCGATGTCCACGCCGTACTTTGCCGCGGTGACAATCGCCCGGTCATCCGGTGCTTCGCCGACATGGTAGTCACCGGTGCCTGCGGAATCAACCGTAAGGGACGGGTGGGAGGACAGGGCTTTTTGGCGCAAGATACCTTCGGCCATCGGCGATCGGCATATATTGCCCAAACAAACCATTAGTATTTTCACGTCGTTCGTAGTTTACTGTATTTTTAATTCGTGCTGCGCACGAGCGAACTTCCGTTCACGATCATCACCGGTTTTCCTTTGAGTGTTCGGCCCAGGAACGGATTGTTCGATGATTTGGATTTGAGGTGAGTCACCTGAGGCGTCCATTCACAAGTCGTATCGAACATGGTGAGGTTCGCTTTTTGACCTACTGTAATGGAAGGTAAGTCAACACCAAGGGACTGCCTGGGTCCGACGGTCAAGACTCGGATCCAATCTTTCACCGAAATCTTTCCGTCGAGTGCCGTGTTCAACACAGCGAAACCGGTTTCCAATCCACTCGCGCCGAAATCCGCCAGATCGAATTCTTTTTGTTTTGCTTCGACATCCATCGGACGGTGATCGGTGGTGACGGCATCAACGGTACCGTCGGCAATGCCGACGATAAGCGCGTCACGGTCCGCAGTACTGCGCAGAGGAGGTCTCAGTTTCAGGTTGGTGTCGAACGATGACAGTTCTTCGTCCGTCAGCAACACGTGGTGCACGGCCACGTCCATCGTGACATTCAATCCTTTTCGCTTGGCTTCGCGGATCAGCGCTACACCCGCTGCGGTAGAAACGGTGGAGAAATGCAATCGGCCGCCTGTGTATTCAAGCACCTGCAAATCGCGGGCGATCATGACACTCTCGGCCAAGTCCGGAATACCTTTCAATCCCAAGCGCGTGCTTGCCGGACCTTCGTTCATTTGCCCTTTGCCCGACAGATCACGGTCATCGGCAAACACCATCACACGTCCGTTAAAATCTCGCGTATAAAGCAACGCTCGCATGAGCATACCGGCGTTGCGTAACGGGCGCTGATCGTCGGTGAACGCCACCGCGCCGGATCGAGCCATGTCGTACAATTCAGCCAGATCTTTTCCTTCGCGGTTCACCGTCAGGCAACCTGTCGGATGTACGGTCACTGGTTGCCCTTCGGTGCGACGGCGGATGAATTCAATGCCGGCGTTGGTATAGATCGGGGGGTCGGTATCGGGCATACAAAGCACTTCCGTGAATCCGCCCTGTGCCGCCGCCTGTATTCCACTCATCAGGTCCTCGCGGTATTCGTGGCCCGGTTCGTTGAAATGAACATGCAGGTCGAACCATCCGGTTGAAACATACCTCGATTCGCCTTCGATGATCTCACCATCCGTGATGGATATTGTACCGGCCTTTTCGATGGAGGCCACAGTGCCGTTTTCAATCAAGATGTCGCACAGCTGATCGTGGTGTGCAGAACCGGGATCGAGTACGTGGACCTTTCGGAGCAGTAGTTTCATCGGCTTTGACTTTTGAAATAACGGATTAGGAGTATTTCGATAGCAAGGAATAGCAACGCCAGCAGGATAGCATACTTCCAGAAGGAAGTGCCTTCCCGGATTTGCTGGAGGGAGTGCCCGACCGAAGGATCAGCGGCATCGAGCTGTTCCGGCGCACGGAACGATATGCTCTTGAACCATTGTTCCATGGCGGACTCTTCCAGCGGACGGAGATCGGATTCCCGGCGGTCGTAATTGAAGGCGACTACGTTTACCACACTGTTGCCGGCAGTGACTTCATAATTGCCGGCGACCTTGACCTGGTCTTGCACCGTCAGGGAAATTCCGTTGCCCGTCTGACGCGAGGATCCGGTGGAAGCATCCGCGATAGCATCGAATCCTTTTTCCGGATTTTTCAGGTGAAACACCTGGTCTCCCGCCAAAACGGTATCTCCGGCACTGAACGTACTATACACGCCGGTACGTTGGCTGTAGCCGATCTCTGAGGCGCCCATGAGCACCGATTTTAGAAATACAGGCACGAACAGCGCGTGCTTGGGAAAGGAACTGTAGGCGTCATCCAAAGGAACGGATAGGAGGAAAGCTCCGCCGTTACCGTAAGGTGTAAAGGACAGAAACGGCTGACCGCTTTCGGTAGTCATCACGACTTGTGTTCCGCTGCCCGGTCGCAACGAGGCGGTGTAATACTGGTGAATGACGGGCAGGTCCAGGTTTTCGGGCGTGCTCTTGCCTTCTTCGAAAACGCCGCTCATCAGCGGATGCTTGCTTTCCACACGGCTTACGCGGTCTTCGGATTTCACCGGACCGGTCAGCATGGGCAGCTTCGTACTGGCAGCAAAGGCTTCGTAGGAAGCAGCATCCGAAGTGGTGCCGGGAAGAATCATCACCCGCCCGCCTTGTTGCATGTAGCGCTGCAGCTCCTGCTGCAAGCCGGTGGCATAACTTCGAAGTCCGTTCAGAACGATCAGTTGAAGCCCGGGGAAAGAATTGTAATCGACTTGGCCCTCGGCGCTGGTGCGGTAATCCACGTAGGGATCGTTGCCATACAGAGCGTCAAGGTATGGACTTCGACCGTCCGGACCGTTGATGCAGAGCGCATGCACGCGATCTCGTACACGGAAAGCGAAGTAAAACGTATCGTCAAACGTAACCGGATAGTCCGTGATGGAAACGGCCGCCTGCTGAAAGCCGGTCGCGTTCACGGCAAAGGGCAACGTCAATTCCACGGTGGAAGCAGGTCCAACGGTCACCGAAGAAAGTGCGCGTTGTTGCCCTTGCAGGGTGAGCTTCACGGGAACGTTTTCTACTTCTTCCTCTCCGTTGTTGCGCAGGCGAACGACCAGGTCCTGCGTACTTCCCGGCTGAACGAACGGCTGGGCCAGGTAGCAGGTGTCGATGAACAGGTTTCCCGTTTGTTCCGCTTTCAACGGCATCAGGAAGTACCGGATGGTTGAATCCGGATCGGGTGGTGAAGCAGCAGACAAAAGCGTTGCCTGGAAATCGGAGAAGAGAAAGGCATCGAGTTCCATGCCGGGATTGGCGGGAAGCGAAGCAAAGGCATCGTGTTGCCGGCGAATGACCTCGTCCAGCGAGCGAACGGCCGACGACGGTCTGACTTCATCCAGTCGTTGCAGGAACTCATCCCGTGTCAGCCAACGCTGGTCTCGCGCTTCGAAATCGTTGGTGAAGAGCTGGAACTCGTCCGAGGGTGCATAGGCCTTGGCGATGTCACGACCCCGTTCAATGGCCACATCTAGAAGCGGACCGTAGGTGCCGCGGGCGTTCATGCTGAACGAATTGTCGATCCAACAGCTCACGCGATGCCTGGCGGATCGGCCGGTGCCCTGTTTCGACGGGATAAAGGGCTGAGCGAACGCCAGCACCAGAAAGGTCAGGGCCAGCAAGCGGGAGGCCAACACCAGAAGGTGTTTCAGCCGCGAACGGTGACGCGTATCCTGACGGATCTCTTGCAGGAATCGGACGTTGGTGAAGGAAACCCGCTTGAAACGACGGAATTGGAAAAGATGGACAAGGATCGGAATGGCAAGAGCAAAAAGCGCCCAAAGGAACTGCGGATAGACGAAACTCATCGGTGTCCAAAGATAACTAACCGGATTGACAGTTTGCTTTCGTCGGCGTAAAGTTCAACACGTCGGTTCGGGGTTACCGTTCGGCGGCGGCGCGTTGCAGCCGGTCGTTGATCGCTACGCCCAGCCCGTGTTCAGGTACCCGTTCGGCAAGAATGATGTCAGCGCCGCAGGCGTCGAGGCGGCGCAGGGCACCGAAAAGCGAACGGGCGGCTTCGCCCAGGTCACCGGTTGTCGAGAGGACTTCATGGCGTACGACCATGACGGGTACTGTCAACGGCCGGAAGGAGAGCAGCCCGATGCGTTGTCCGGCATGGCGTTCCAACAGCTCGTCGAGGTTACCGAGGACCAGCGGGATACGCGGCGCGTAATGGCTGGTGAGTTGTCCCGGCGATCGCGGCTGTGCCGGATCATCGGAGGTGGTCTCGACGGTAGGAACGACGCTTCGGAGTTCTTCCATTGTGAGGCCGCCGGTCCGAAGTACGAGGCAGCGGCCCTCGTGCCACGTCACGACGGTGGATTCGATGCCGACGGAGCATGGACCGCCGTCGAGGATGTAAGGAATACGACCGCCCAGTTGATCCAGGACATGGTTCGCGGTCACCGGGCTGATATATCCGGAGGGATTGGCGCTGGGAGCGGCCAGGGGCATGCTGGTGCTGCGCAGCAATTCAAGGGTGAGCGGATGGTTGGGGATTCGGAGCGCCACGGTATCGCCGCCGGCGGTGATGGCATCGGGGATGCAGGCTTTACGCGGCAGCACGAAGGTGATGGGACCGGGCGAGAAGCGAGCGGCCAGTTGATAGACTTCGTCGGGCACGGTTTCCGCGTAGCGCGCAAACTCGGTGGCGTCGTGGACGTGGACGATCAGCGGGTTGAAGGCCGGTCGGCCTTTGACGGCGAAGATGTCCAGGACGGCATCCGCATCCAAGGCGTTGGCGGCAAGGCCATAGACGGTCTCGGTGGGAATGGCCACGAGGCGGCCTTGCTGCAGCCAGGCGGCGGCTTCGGCGACGGACTGACCCACGCGTGTTTCCATGCGATAAAGATAGCAAGAAGCGGCGCGGTCAGCGTTTCGGTTTCTGATCGACGCCGCTGCCGAAGAGGATGAGGTCGTACTTGACGGGATCGACGGGGTCGAGCAGGCGCAGCTGGCGGGTGAGCTCGAGGGCAGCCTGCCAGTCGTTCTGTTTGCGGTGGAGTAGGCCGTGCGTTCGGGCCATGCGGGCGGAGTGGACATCGAGCGGGCAGATGAGCCGGGCAGGGGTGAGGCCTGACCAGATCCCGAAATCGATGCCGTATTCATCGCGGCGGACCATCCAGCGCAGGAAGAGGTTGATGCGTTTGGCGGCGCTCCCTTGGGCGGGATCGGCGAAATGCTTGTAGGTGCGGGCGGGGGCGCCGGCTTCGAAGAAGCGGCTGCGGGCGCGGGAGATGTGGATGCCGGTATCGGTATCGTCGCCGGGTTGCGGCGTGAAGAGGGCTTCGAGGCCGCCGTGGTGGCGATAGACGTGACGCAGGCAGTGGACGAAGGCGACGGCGTCGGTGCCGTTGAAGGTGCGGTGGACGAAGGAACGCAGGGGCCGCAGCTCGCGGGGGGAAGCGTAAAGGATGTAGCGTAGCGGATCGCCCTCCATGGGCTGGAGGAGAAGCCGGGTGTTGCGCAGGATGACGGGGCGCTGGCCCCAGGCGAGGGTGGCGGCGAAGAAGCCGGCGATCTCGCGGTCCTCCCGGCGGGTGAAGCCGTGCGGTATGGATACCGGATCCGCCGGTACGAACGAAGTGAGATCAGGTACCCGGAGTGGTATCGCCATACGCATCTACCACAAAGGTACTACTCGCTGTCGGGATGGGAGGGGAATTTTTCTTCCACCATAATAAAAAGCTCTGAAGGTGAAACGCCGTGAATTTTACATAGCCGTAAAAAACTCCTTAAAGTCATGTTTTCGCCATTTTCCCACCGCCAGTATGCTGTCCGATTTAGCTCATTTTCATAGCTGAACTGTTCAGCTGATCGATATCCGTTCACAATCCTGAGTTTTCTAAATATCACTCCAATGTTGATTAGGGATTCATCCTTTTTTTTAGAATAATTTAAGTTGCTCATAGATCTTTGGTTTTAAATTATAGACCAAAGAATGCAGCTTTAGAATTTATTTTTATGGACATTAATTCCTGAAAATCTCTTCTGTTCAAATTTCCAAATTCAAATAACTAGTCATTTATAAAGGAAATTGATAAATTTAAGAGGATTTACTCCGGACATTTAATCCAACAATCCAGCTTTTTGGTGTTTTTATATGAGGCGCAATTTGCTTTTATTAAATGAGAAAGTTTCTGCCATCCCTAAAAAAAGGTTGAAAAAACTTATCAACTCAATTGTAATTTCGAAGCCTTTAGAAGTTCAAAAAGAAATTAGACTTTTTTTTAATTCAATGTTGCTCGGAGGGTTAAAAGAAGTATTTGATATTAATGTCAACAGTGTTTTGGTTGAAGGTCAAACAGTCGGTGCATTATTGAATGAACTAGAGAATTTATTAGACCAAGATTTATTATTGATTAGTATTTGGTCAAAGGAAAAAGAGAATGATTTCAGGGTATTAAAGATTTTTGAAATAAGACGGCGAGTTTTGCTATTAGATATTTTAGCATATAAAGGTTTTAGGGAAACCACATTGAGGGAGTTAGATTTCTTGCTTGTTGAACTAAAAAACTTAGAGGCATATGAAGATTACGTGCACTTACTAGAGAAAAAAATAGGTTTTTTAACCTTGGTTAAGTTGAATAGTGAAATTGAGTCATCAAAAATTGAGTTAATTGTTGCAAGGAAAAGACTGGATCAGATTAGTCGTTCGAAGTCGCTCTATGTTTCTGCTGTTGAGGCTTGCAACTACTCATTTGCTGTTCCAAGTTTTAATTCCAATTTATTTCAGATTATAGAAGAGCAAAGCCAACTTTTAATACAATTTAAATCTCCCTTTATACATTACTATAAATTAATGTGTGAGTTTTTGTATTATGAAATGAACAGTATTCATTCGGAAGCCCTTAACTCCTTAAATAAAATCAAAAGTTTGATTCTGGATAATAATTATCTGTCATCCAGTAATCGTTGGCAGCAGTTTGAATTAAATTCCGCTCATTTATTTTTAAAACAACTTCAGGTTGGATTGGTGGAGAAGCATTTAGAGAACTGCAAAAAGTTCGTTTCAAACTCAATGTCTGAGATTGCAGTTTGTTATCTAACATCAGTTAGGCTGCTATATTTTGATTTCGGAGAAGTTGAACTTTCTTCAATTATTGTTGAGTTGAAAAATAGAATTAAGAGGTCGACAGATAATTTTAAGTATAGACTAGGGTCAGTTCTAATTTCTTTTCACTTCCTTGACCATGAATTTGATGAGTTAATTACATTGAGCACTGAGCTAAAGGCAGATAATCGAGTTTTTAGTAAGTATTCCTATTATATAAGGCTGTTGGTGATACAATCGTATATCCAAAAACAAGATTTTGATTCAGCTGACCTAGCGATTGAAAATTTTAGGAAATTAATTGAACGGCAAGTGGATCATAATAGGGTTTATCCACGATTAATTCTAATTAAACAGATTCTCCTTAAATTGAAAAGTCTATCTTATAATTTTAATCATGCAACTTTCAAGCAGCTTGAAGAGCAATTCGAGAATTTGAAGGACAACAGTTTGTATGCTTGGCATCCCGCTGAAATAGAAATAATTCCATTTCATAATTGGCTGGAGTGCATGTTCAATAAAGAAAGCTATGGAAGGGAAAGTCTAATTGAATTTATCCAATTGTTGATGAATAAGAAAGATTACCTCACCTCGACGGTTCGACCACCTTGGCAAACTTGACGGTCTGTCGGTCGCCGGCAGCGACAACCATAGCGATGTAAATCCCCAGGTTTAGATTGTCCACCGGCAGCTCCTGCTCCAGAAACGTCTGTCCTGCAAACGTCGCGTAAAAATTCCGCTGGTACCACAGCCGCCCGAAATCATCGTAGATATACAACGTCGCCGGGCCGGGCTGCTTCATGAATAAATTGAAACGCGCCGGGAAATACGTCACTGCCGTCGGGTACATCTCCATGAAGAATCCCCCGCACACCGTACCCGTCGTCCAGGCCATCCCGCTCAAGCCGCCCCAGAAATAGGCCGCACAGTCGTTCCGGTAGGTCACGTTGTCGCAACCGCACACGGGGTTGAAATCCGTCCCGCAGGGCTGGTATTCGTTCGGGACCCGCGTGGTATCCACACATACCGATCCGAACTGGGCCCGGACAGGCCCGCCCAGCATCAACAGGGAAATTCCTACAGCAAACAGGAAGCGCATGACCCACGAAAGATAGTCATTCCGACGGCTTTATGCAATCCGCCGCCCCTTCAAACCCGCTGAACGTCGCTCCTAACACGCTTTTGTGGATATTTGCACCGCCCCGCCGGCAGCTACCCCGCGCCGGTGGCTACCTTTACCTATTCCTGCGCACGCAAAACATTTCACTATGGCTGACAAGAAAACGCCGGATCACGGTTATACGGAAGACAGCATCCGTTCCCTCGACTGGAAAGAACATATCCGTACCCGCCCCGGCATGTATATCGGTAAGCTGGGCGACGGCTCCTCCAAAGACGACGGCATCTACGTCCTCCTCAAAGAGGTCATCGACAACTGCATCGATGAGCACGTCATGGGCTACGGCAAACAGGTGGAGGTGGAGATCCGCGACGGCCAGGTCGATGTGCGTGACTACGGCCGCGGTATCCCCCTGGGCAAAGTCGTGGAGTGCGTCTCCAAGATCAATACCGGCGGTAAATACGACAGCAAGGCCTTCCAGAAGAGTGTCGGCCTCAACGGTGTCGGTACCAAAGCCGTCAACGCCCTGTCTACCTACTTCCGCGTGCAAGCCGTCCGCGACGGACGTACCAAAGTAGCCGAATTCGCCGGCGGCGAACTCAGCAAGGAGGAACGCGAAAAGGCGTGTGACGAAAAGAACGGCACCCGCATTACGTTTCTTCCCGATAATTCCATCTTTCGCAACTACCGCTTCAACCAGGAGTACGTGGAGCTGATGCTCTGGAATTACGCCTACCTCAACAAAGGCCTTACCCTCCAGTACAACGGTAATTCCATCCACTCGGAGAACGGCCTCCGCGACCTGCTCGAGCGCC
>CAYWDY010000078.1:1237-9407 GCA_964455985.1 uncultured Flavobacteriales bacterium | reverse complement strand
CGGGTTTTTTCACCAAGCTGTCGCCTACATTCTCTTCGGAAATCAACCAGGATTCGGCCGCAGCTACCTGGCCCAATAACATCAGCTGATCGTCGTTGATGGAATCGGTGATATCGGCTACAGGGATGAATTCCTGCTGGACCTGACACCATATCCGGAACCACTTACCACTGTCCGGATCGGTCAGAGACAATGGATCAAGATAGGTCTTGCGGGTGTAGGAGTTCCAGTAGATACGACACTGGGCGCGAACACCTTCTTCCGCAGAGGTAAGCGTGATGATCCGGTAGTCCGGATCCCGAAGGATCAGAAGTTCAGGGTAGATGGTACGCAGGGCGGTTTCGGTCTGCTCCAACTGGGAGGACGTAGCACTCTGTTGGGATACCAACTGGGAAAACTGCTCTTCCACTTCGTCCCATCGGGAATAGAAAAACCACGATGCTGCGGTGTTGATCAGCAGGGCTGCAAGGCATGCGCTTAATAAAAGCGTATACGTTTGGTATGATTTGTTTTTCACTATGTAGCTCCAATAAAAAAACCTTAGCCAGGTTATGATTTCGGCAAAGTAATTAAAACGGAGGACTTCGTATAATCTATTCGATGAACGCCTCGGGTGAGTTGACAAATTCGTGACAGTGGCGCTGCGTGATTTGGAATTGGATTTTTTGACCTTCGTTTTCAGAGGGTTAACCTAGGCCTAAAACCAAATGCCGCTTTCAGGGGTTCTCCTTTACAGGGTCCTATGTACCGTAGCTTTTCGCTACCTTCGTGGCTCTTACTAAACTACTTACTCGATTATGGCTCAAGACCGTTTTCAATATCACGATTACTACCAGGTTGATGAATTGCTGACTGAAGAACATTTGCTGGTACGCAACAGCGTCCGTGAATGGGTCAAGCGGGAGGTCAGTCCGATCGTCGAAGAGTATTGTCAGCGCGCTGAATTTCCAAAACAATGGATCAAAGGCCTGGCTGAAATCGGCGCCTTCGGTCCTTACATTCCGGTAGAATACGGCGGTGGCGGTATGGATCAAATTTCCTACGGATTGATCATGATGGAATTGGAGCGTGGAGATTCCGGTCTCCGTTCCACAGCGTCGGTGCAGAGTTCACTCGTCATGTATCCGATTTATACGTACGGCAGCGAAGAACAGCGCCGTAAATACCTTCCCAAACTGGCCAGTGGCGAATGGATGGGTTGTTTCGGTTTAACCGAACCGGATCACGGTTCCAACCCGGGAGGTATGCTTACCCATTTTGAAGACAAGGGAGATCATTATCTCCTGAACGGTTCCAAGATGTGGATCAGTAACGCTCCCTTCGCCCAAGTAGCTGTCGTATGGGCCAAGGACGAAGCGGGTGAAATCCGCGGCTTGATCGTTGAGCGTGGCATGGAAGGCTTCTCCACCCCGGAAACCCATGGTAAATGGTCGCTGCGTGCCAGCGCCACCGGGGAACTGGTCTTCGACAACGTCAAAGTCCCGAAAGAAAATCTTCTTCCCAACGTCAAGGGTTTGAAAGGTCCGTTGGGCTGTCTGAACTCTGCCCGCTATGGCATCTCTTGGGGTGCGATCGGCGCTGCTTTGGATTGCTACGATTCCGCTCTTCGCTATGCCAAAGAACGTGTTCAGTTCGGTCGTCCGATCGCCGGGTTCCAGCTGCAGCAGAAAAAACTGGCCGAGATGATCACTGAAATCACCAAAGCGCAATTGCTTACCTGGCGCCTCGGTGTATTGAAAAATGAAAACCGGGCCACGCCGGCTCAGATTTCCATGGCCAAACGGAATAACGTGAACATGGCGTTGGAAATCGCACGTGAAGCCCGCCAGATCCACGGCGGCATGGGAATCACCGGCGAATACCCAATCATGCGCCACATGATGAACTTGGAGTCCGTAGTCACTTATGAAGGCACACACGATGTACACCTGTTGATCACCGGCATGGATATCACCGGACTCAACGCCTTCGTATAAATTGTAATCTCCCTTCACTTATAAAATCCATCTCGAATTCAGATGGATTTTTTTATTTATGAGTACCTTTGGCCGCTTAATCGAAATGTTGGCTGTGGAAATCAAAGAAAAGCGTTGGACGTTGAAACCTCAGGCGGAATCCGCCCAGGCAGATGCGTTGGGGAAGGAATTGAATATCAGTCCTACCCTGGCTAATCTCTTGATCCAGCGCGACGTGACGGATTTCGAAACGGCCCGTCGTTTTTTCCGCCCATCTCTCGATGACCTGTACGATCCCTTTCTGATGAAGGACATGGATCTGGCGGTCGATCGGCTGCACAAAGCTGTCAACGGCGGTGAGAAGATCATGGTGTACGGCGATTACGACGTGGATGGAACGACAGCTGTTGCGTTGGTCTATTCCTTCCTGCGTGGCTTTTACCCACATGTCGATTTCTACCTTCCTGATCGGTATAAAGAGGGCTATGGTATTTCTACGCAAGGAATCGAGTACGCAGCAGAGAACGGTTATTCGTTGATTGTCGCCTTGGACTGCGGAATCAAGTCCATCGACAAGATCGAATTCGCTAAGGAAAAAAATATCGACTTCGTCATTTGTGACCACCACCGTCCCGGTGATCGGTTGCCTGCGGCCGTCGCTGTGCTGGACCCTAAGCGTGCTGACGATGAATATCCGTTCAAGGAGTTGTCCGGTTGCGGCATCGGGTTCAAATTGATTCAGGCCTATGCCCAGCGGTTTGACATGCCTTTCCAGCGTGTGATGCAATTTCTGGACTTGGTCGCCATCAGTACTGCAGCAGATATCGTCCCGATTGTCGATGAGAACCGCATCTTAGTTCATTACGGCTTGCAGCAGCTCAACGCTCAGCCGCGTCACGGCATCGAAGCCATTCTTAAACTGAACAACACCCAGCGCCAGGAATTCCGAGATAAGGATGGTAAGGTGATTCGCCGGTACAATCTTTCGGTCAGTGATTTGGTCTTCTCTATCGGTCCGCGTATCAATGCGGCCGGTCGTATCCATGACGCAAGGCATGCGGTCAACCTGTTGATATCTTCCAACGCTGCCGAGGCTGAAACCAACAGCAACCGTGTCAACGAGCACAATACGAAACGGAAAGACCTCGACGTGAAGATCACGCAGGAGGCTCTGATGATGATCGAGCAGGATTCCAAGCACGTGAGCAAGAAGACCACCGTTCTCTTCCGTCCCGAATGGCATAAGGGAGTCATCGGTATTGTCGCCTCCCGGTTGATGGAGCGTTATTACCGTCCGACCATCATTTTCACCGAGTCCAACGGGATGGCCACCGGCTCCGCCCGTTCGGTCAAGGATTTTGACATCTACAACGCCATCGAATCCTGTTCCGACCTGCTCGAACAGTTCGGCGGACACATGTATGCGGCCGGTTTGACCCTTCGGATCGAGAATCTGGAAACCTTCACGGAACGCTTTGAAGACATCGTCGCCCAAACCATCGAAGAGCGCATGCTGGTCCAGGAAATCAGTATCGACGCCGATCTGACGTTATCCGACATCAACAGCAGTTTCTTTTCCGTTCTCAAGCAATTTGCTCCTTTCGGCCCGGGAAATATGAATCCGGTGTTCAGGACGGTTAATGTGCGAGACACGGGCCAGTCGCGGATCGTGGGTAACAACCACCTCAAGCTTAATTTGGCGGAGGATGAGAATGCCCGCTTCGGAACGGATGCCATCGCCTTTCAGATGGGACAATTCTATCCGTTCATCTCCCGTCGTATTCCGTTCGATATCTGTTACTCGATCGAGGAGAACAACTACAACGGACGGACATCCCTTCAGCTCAACGTGAAGGATATCAAAGTTCAATAATCACGAGGGATCCTTTTTCTCACGCGCCAGGGCTTCCAGCATGGAAGTGACCAGCGACAGGCAGATGCTGAACCACAAGGCTGCCCAGAATCCCGATACGTGGAATCCGGGAACCAATCGGGATACGATCATGATCATGAAAGCATTGATCGCCAGCAGGAAAAGTCCGAAGGTGAAAAAGGTGATGGGAATCGTCAGGAAGACGAGTATCGGTTTTACAAAGCCATTCAGCAACGAAAGCAGAACGGCCACCATGATGGCGGACCAGGCACTGTCCAAGCGGACACCGGGAAGCAAGTAGCCGACGATGACGACGGCCAGCGTACTGATAATCAGGCGTAACAGGAACTGCATATGTAAAAGTAATGATTCCCGCCCGTTAACCATTCGGGCTGGCTTTTTAAGTACCGAAAGTTGCTTACATTTGCCCGCTAAATCGTTAACGGTTATGAGTCAAGATCAATCGGGAGGAGCTAAGTTTTACAATAACGTACTCTCCATTTTCGACAAAGCCGCCTCTTTCACGGACATCGAGCCCGGCATCCTGCAGCAAATCAAAGTCTGTAACAGCACGTACAAATTCCATTTCCCGGTCGAGATCGACGGCAAAGTCCAGGTCATCGAAGGCATCCGGGTACAGCATAGCCACCACAAGTCGCCTACCAAGGGCGGTATTCGCTACAGCGAAATGGTGGACGAGGATGAAGTGAAGGCATTGGCTACGCTGATGACGTTCAAATGTGCCGTCGTGGATGTTCCTTTCGGAGGTGCCAAAGGCGGTATCAAAATCAATCCTTCCCAGCTCAACGTAAAACAGCTGGAGCGCGTGACCCGTCGCTATACCACGGAGCTCATCAAGAAAAGCATGATCGGTGCTGCCATCGATGTGCCGGCACCTGACTACGGTTCCGGACCCCGTGAAATGGCTTGGATTGCCGATACCTACGCCACCTTCCGCTACGACGATCTGAATGCGTTGGGTTGTGTCACCGGTAAGCCGCTCGGACAGGGCGGTATCCAAGGCCGTACGGAAGCTACCGGTCAGGGTGTCTATTATGGCATCCGCGAAGCCATGCGTAACGTGGAGGATATGAAAGCCATCGGACTGACGCCCGGACTGGAAGGTAAGCGCGTCATCGTGCAAGGCTTAGGTAACGTCGGATTCTATTCGGCCAAATTCTGTTCCGAAGGTGGAGCACTGGTCGTCGGTATCGCAGAACGTGAAGGCGGTATCTATAACGAGAATGGTCTCGATATCGAAGCGGTCTTCAAACACCGTAAGGAAAGCGGAAGCATCTTGAATTATCCGGGTGCCAAGAATTTCACCAACTCGATGGAGGTCATGGAGCAGCCCTGCGATGTGCTCATTCCGGCCGCTCTGGAAAACCAGATCACCAAGGATAACGCACCGCGCCTGCAAGCCAAGATCATCGCTGAAGGTGCCAACGGCCCTATCACCAAGAACGCCGAAGAAATCCTTCACCAGCGTGGCATCATGGTCATTCCGGATCTTTTCCTGAATGCCGGTGGTGTTACGGTGTCTTATTTCGAATGGCTCAAGAACCTTTCCCACGTGCGTTTCGGACGTATGGAGAAGCGTTTCCAGGAGATGTCAAGCGCCAAACTGGTATCCACCATCGAAAATATTACCGGAAAATCACTCTCTGCCCAAGAGCGCAAGGTGCTCACCCACGGTGCCGATGAGATCGACCTGGTACGAAGTGGATTGGAAGAGACCATGATTTTCGCCTATAACGAAATCCGTGAAGTGCTCCGCCAGAACCCGGCTATCGGCGATCTGCGGACCGCAGCTTTCGTGAGCAGTATCCGTAAGCTCGGCGTTTCGTACTCTGCCTTGGGTATCTTCCCGTGATCCCAGAAATTGGAGCAAACAAAAAGTGCGGCCTTTCGGACCGCACTTTTTTTATGTCGTAATGCCAGCGATCAGATGATCATCAACGCATCGCCGTAGCTGTAGAAGCGGTATTTCTCCTTCATGGCTACCTTATAAGCATGCATCACGTTGTCATATCCGCCGAATGCAGCCACCATCATCAACAGCGTGGATTCAGGCATGTGGAAATTGGTGATCATACAATTGGCGATGGAGAAATCGTAGGGAGGAAAGATGAACTTGTTGGTCCAGCCGTTGAACGGCTTCAGTTCTCCTTGCGTAGAGACAGACGTTTCGATACCACGCATCACCGTAGTGCCTACAGCGCAGATCCGTTTTTTAACGGTCTTGGCTTTATTCACCGTATCGCAACAATCCTGGGGAATGATGACCTGCTCCGAATCCATCTTGTGCTTGGTGAGGTCTTCCACTTCCACCGGGCGGAAGGTTCCTAATCCCACGTGCAAGGTCATCTCGGCGAAATGGACGCCTTTCAGCTCCATGCGCTTCATCAATGGTAGACTGAAATGTAATCCGGCAGTAGGAGCGGCTACGGCGCCTTCTTCCTTCGCAAATACCGTTTGGTAGCGGTGTTCGTCTTCGGGTTCTGCTTTACGCTTGATGTATTTGGGAAGTGGAGTGTGTCCCAACGACATCATCGTTTTTTTGAACTCGTCATACGGTCCGTCGAAAAGGAAACGCAATGTCCGTCCGCGGGATGTCGTGTTGTCAATCACTTCTGCGACCAAAAGATCGTCGTCGCCGAAGTAGAGTTTGTTGCCGATGCGGATCTTACGGGCCGGGTCGACCAGTACATCCCACAAGCGGCTTTCCCGGTTCAATTCACGAAGCAGAAACACTTCGATTTTGGCGCCGGTTTTTTCCTTGTTGCCGTAAAGACGCGCCGGGAATACTTTCGTGTTGTTGACGATCATGACATCGCCATCGTCGAAGTAGCCGAGGATATCGTGGAATTTTTTGTGCTCAATCTTTCCCGTTTGGCGGTCCAAAACCATCAGGCGAGCATCCTCGCGATTCTTCGCCGGATGGGTAGCAATAAGGTTGTCGGGAACATTGAACTTGAACTGTGACAGTTTCATAATGGGGGGTAGGTAGGTGATTCCCGTTTTTGGCCTATCGGGGTTCAAATCCTTCAAAATCAATTCGGGGCGGCAAAGATAATACCCCCGTACCCCCCTTGTAAAGGGTTTTAACAGAATTATTTTCGAGTTATCCGATGATTAAAATCACCTGAATATCAAATGGTTAATAAGTCTTGGAGGGAATCTCCACGGCCTCATCCACCGAAAAAGTCCCGATTCGGGTACGGCGGAGTGCGCTCAGGTAAGCTCCGCAGCCTAGCCGTTGACCGAAGTCGTGAGCCAAGGAACGGATGTAGGTACCCTTGCTGCAAACGACCCGGAAGTCGACTTCAGGGCCATTGATTCTCGTCAGGGTGAATGACTTTATCTCAATCCGTCGGGACTTCAAGACTACCTCAATCCCTTTTCGGGCGAGGTCATACGCTCGCTCACCGCCCAGGCGAATCGCCGAGTGGGCTGGCGGAACCTGCTCGATCCATCCTTCAAAAGTCGTAGCGGTGGCCTTGAGTTGATCCTCGGAAATCACCTCCCACGGGCTGAACTGCTCGGGCTCCGATTCCAAGTCATAGGTGGGCGTTACAGCCCCCAGCACCAACGTTCCTGTATATTCTTTTTCCTGCCCTTGGATCTCATCGATGCGCTTGGTCATCTTGCCGGTACACAGGATGAGTAATCCCGTAGCTAACGGATCCAAGGTTCCGGCATGTCCGACCTTCAGTTTCTTTCGAATGGCCTTTTTTTCCTGGGCATCTTCCGTGCTCGACAAAATCTCCTGAAGCAACTGATATTTCAATCGCTTGACGACATCGAACGACGTCCAACGAAGGGGTTTATCAATCGACAGGATACGACCCGCACCGAGGTCGCCATGTGGGTCATGAACGATGGACATCGCTTCAGACGATTTGCAACGGGATGTTCAGGAAATACAGCAGCAACAATACCAGGCCGACAGCAATCCGGTAGTAACCGAAAATCCTGAACCCGTGCTTGGTCAGGTAGCTGATGAAGGAGCGAATGGCAAGGTATGCGACGGCAAACGCGACCACGTTGCCGATAATAAGAAGATGCAACTGGCCGTCGCCAAAGCCTTGTCCGTCCTTCAGGAAGTCGAAAAGATCTTTCACCGTCGCCGCAAACATCGTAGGCACAGCAAGAAAGAAAGAGAATTCCGCGGCTGCTTTTTTATTGAGCCGTTGGCTAAGTCCGCCGATGATCGTCGCTGCCGAACGGGAAACGCCAGGGACCATGGCAATCACTTGAAAACAGCCTATCCAGAATGCCTGGCGGTCATGGGTGATTCCGTCTGCACCGCGTTCCTCGGCCTGCTTGAACCAATTATCCA
>CAYWDY010000078.1:0-1227 GCA_964455985.1 uncultured Flavobacteriales bacterium | reverse complement strand
GGAAAATGATTCCTCCGACAAGCAGCGTGATAGCCACGACTAATGCATTCTCCAACAATAGGTCGATATGCTTCTTGAACAACAGGCCGACAACAGCGGCTGGAATAAAAGCAATGACCAGTCGCAGGTAAAATCGGAACAACGCTTTCCAATCACCGCCCTGCGGCAAGAATTTCTTCCAGTAGATGACCACCACAGAAAGTATGGCGCCGAACTGGATGCATACGGTGAAGAGTTTGGTGAAGTCGTCTGCTGCAATGCCCATTATCGACGAGGCGATGACCATATGGCCGGTAGAGGAAACGGGAAGAAACTCCGTCAGGCCTTCAATGACAGCCAACAGCAGGGCTTGGAGCAGGGACATCAGGGGGATTTTGGATAAGATAAAAGTTGCCTAACGGCAGGCCGAAGAGGATCAGTCTTTCGGTTTACGGACAATCGCAAAAATCTCGATGACAAAACCGATGATGACCATCAGCGGAGCTACGGTGATGCGGCGCGCGCTGAAGACGGAAGGGTCCCATACGTTGGGGTCATCCGAACCGCCACCCGTCATCAAGATGAAGCCGGTGACGATGACGGCCAAACCGACCAGCATCAGGATGTAATTCTCTTTGCCGAAGGCGAAATCGAATACCGGTTTGACTTCTTTTTTAGCCATGGTAATTGTCTTGGAGGGCGAAAGATACGAAAAGGAAACCAAGCATCAAGACACCTCAGTAGAGGTCATCCATCCGCAGCTTGAGGTACCGGTTGGTGGCCGCGTAGGTACTCAGGGTACTGATGATGATCCCCACGGCCAACAGGCCGCAGCATAGGAGAAGAACCGACCGACCGTCATTCAGGGCTTCCAGGTCCGGAAACCAGCCGGTGAGCAGATACAGCATCAGCCCTAACATCGATGAGGCGATCAAGCCAGCCAGCAATCCGTGTCTCGCACTCCGTAGGAGGAACGGCCGGCGGATGAACGACCGGGTAGCGCCGACCAGTTGCATGCTCTTGATCAGGAAGCGGCTGGAGTAAAGAGAAAGTTTGATGGTGCTGTTGATCAGCGTCACCGCGATCAGCAGCAATAGGACGGTAAAGACGGCCAGCACGCCGGCGATGGAACGGAAGTTTCGGCTTATCCGTTCTACTTGTGTACGTTGGTAGCCGATCTCATCGATAAGGTTTTCATTGCCGGCCAGCTGACTCCGTACACGTTCCAAGCTGTCGATGCTGTCATAC
>CAYWDY010000077.1:1976-9467 GCA_964455985.1 uncultured Flavobacteriales bacterium | reverse complement strand
AGCATCTTTTTTTCCTGTTAAAACTAATTTGCCAGAATAGTTCTAGCTATACCTTATCTTGTCAGTCTTACAATTTACCAAAAGCAAGCCCGGATGACAATACAGGGATTAAATGACGGCGACTTCTGTAAGGTAATAGGTGGCACACACAAAGGGAAATCCGGAGTTGTTCAGGATATTAATACCAGCAAGACAGGACACATTACCATTACGGTTCTGCAGAAGAATGGAGTAAGATTTAAAACGCTCGGGAAAAATGTAGTGGTAGCCAAGGATGAATAAGAACGTCAGGGTTCCAGGGATATGTACCCGGTGCACTGAACTTCACATTCTTCCATTCTGAATCCTACAGGAGCAGGCAGATAGGGTCGGAATAAAACTGTTGGTCTATTGGCCACACACCGAAACTCATAGAAAAAGCTTGGACAGCCATTTCCAATGTGGTTTCTCTTATTCGATTCTTCGGCACGCGACCACCAAACAAATTAACTCGTAACCGGAGGTGGCATGAATCACCACGCAACCCTTGGGAAAATGAAGATCCGAATCCACTTCATTTAATACGTCTTCTTATCAGGCAAGGCCACCCAATCGCGGAAAACCTGTAACGCTTCTTCATCCGGGACATGGAGCATCGGTATTTTACGTACAGCCGGGTCGAGGACTATTTCATCGTAAATGAATGCATCGTCGAATCCGGCTTCGGCTGCTTGATGACGTGTGTTCGCGAAATAGACCTTAGAAGGACGCGCCCAATAGATTGCCCCGAGACACATGGGACACGGTTCGCAGTTCGTATAAACTTCACAACCGTCTAGCTGAAAGGTGTTCAAGTTACGACAGGCATCCCTAATAGCCATCACCTCGGCATGAGCAGTGGGATCGTTGGTGGATGTGACACTGTTGCAACCCTTACCTACGATCACTCCGTCTTTGACGACCACACAACCGAAAGGACCACCTGCATAGGATTGGAGTCCTTGTTTAGCTAATGCGATGGCCGCCTTCATGTGAGCTTCCTGTTCCCGTTCCATGCGATGAATTTCCTGTAAATATAACCCTTCTGGTCAGTGGGAGCGTCTACACCGTGCCGTCAGAATCCTTTTTCATTAACTTTGTTTTCAACGCATGGGTCTTGCACTTTTATTGGAGGAATGGAAACGCAAAGGAGGTAACGCCACCTTGTGCACCATCGTCCGAACACACGGATCCACTCCCCGATCGGTCGGCGCACACATGCTTGTTTTTCCGGATGCTACGATCTCCGGAAGTATCGGCGGAGGAGAATTGGAAAAAACCGTTATCAAGGAGGCCATGCAGGTGATCCGCGACCGTCGGCCTGTTCATCGTCGCCACGATCTGTTGCACGAACACAACATGTGTTGTGGAGGTAGCATTGACATTTTCATGGAACCGCTTATGGAAAAAGAACGTTTGTATGTATTCGGTGCAGGACATACCGGGCAGGCACTTGCCGCTCACGCCCGACTGCTCGATTTTGAAGTCTTCGTCATCGATGACCGCAAAGAGTATCTCGATATGATCTGGACCGAAGGCATAGACAAATTGAATCTTCACCACACCGAGGCGTTACCTGTCTTACCCTTTAACGATCGAACTTATATCGCCATCATGACATACAGCCATCCTCACGACCGTGAAATACTGGCTTATTGTCTACGAAAGCCGTTCGCCTATCTGGGCATGATTGGCAGCGAGCGAAAAGTAGAGATGACTCGGAAAATGTTTGTAGAAGGAATTTCCGCAACGCCGGAAGAACTGGAACGAGTAGACATGCCGATGGGTGAAGACATCGGCGCTGAAACACCGGAAGAAATCGCCATCAGCATACTGGCACGATTGGTCCGCGTACGGCGGAAGTCCATCGCCGGTTGATTACTTTTTCATGGATCTTCTACCCTGAAGGATTCGGTAAAACGAACGACTCCGTATCTCATCAAGGGTCAGTCCGGTGGCCGTCACTTCATGCTCATCAATAGCTCCTGAATTGATGGCGCGGAGGAAGTAATTGAGGAGGCCTTGTCCCGTTGCCGCATCATCGAAAATATCTCCAGAGAGAGTCGCCTGTGCGGCCTTTTCGACAAAGTGCCGCAACCGTACAGCTGCATCCTCGTAGCTTTCCAGGAAGAATGCATAGACGGCCGCATACCGCATCGGCAGTTGTGCCGGGTTCAGGTCCCAACCCTGATAGAATCCATTTTGGAGGGAATGAGTCGTGTGACCGAAGCAAAGTTTCCACGCACGGTGGACAACCGCCTTGTTTTCGGCCAGTTGCTGATCGGTAAGCTGATCCCCCTTATGAGGACCAATGGGCATGACATTGGTAGCACCATCGGAAAGGTATATTCCGGTTCCTGCCAAGGCCACTTTGGTCATATGGTGAGCAAAGTCACACACCGGATGATCCATCGTCTGGAACCGAGCTGTGATATTGCAGGAAGCGGTGTAGTCATACGTGCCGAAGTGGGCAGCAATGCAACGGCCTTCACCGGCTTGAATCAAAGAACGAAGAGGATTACGACCGTCGCTGTCCATCACCGCTTGGGTGGCTTCGACCATCATCTCCATCTTCAGTGATCCTTCCTGCATTCCGAATTGCTGTTCGATGATCCTAAAGAATTTCACCAAGGCTTTGATTTGTTCGGGGATAGTCACCTTTGGCAACATCACCACGAAATTATCAGGCAGTTTTCCCCCGGTAGAGGACAACAACTCGGTCAGAAATAGATCCAGGGTACGCACCCCACGCTGCTTGAGGTCTTCCGTGAAGGGCTTGATGCGAATACCGATAAACGGAGGCAAGGTACCGGCTTGCATACCCATGGCCACTTCCTTTGCCGCCTGTATAGCTGTTTGGTCCTCTTCATCATCGGGACGATTACCAAATCCGTCTTCAAAATCGATACGGAAATCTTCTACCGCTTCCCGTTCCAGTTTGGCCACCACTTTCCTGTATACTGTGAACGGCAGCCACGCAGGGTGTTTCTTTCGTTCGTGTTCGCTCATCCGCTCGAGACGGGAAGTCAAGGCAATCACGTCTTCCGGTTCTGTGGGCAGAGTTTCGAAACCACTAAGCTCAAGTACACGGGCTAATTCCGTGAAGTCGGCAGCATGGCTACGAAGGTTTCGCAAGGCAATCTCCCCCATCTTCCGTGCAGAGTCAGATTTGAACAGATTGGCTCCGCCGTAAACGGTATGTACAGGCTGCCGGTCTGCCCGATCGCCGGGATAGGTCTTCTGGAAAGCAAGGTTGGCTGTCCGCAATTCTTCCAGGATAGCGGATTTATGACGCTCGTCGATGATGGTCCTCATGATGAATAATCGATTTTATAAATCAGCTTCCCCGATACGTGGAATAGCCGAAAGGATTCAGAAGTAAAGGTACGTGGTGGTGCCGCTGGTCCTTCACCTCGAAAACCACTTCTACAAAGGGATGGAAGAAGTCTGTTTTGCGTTTGAGAAAATAATCGCCAGTGGCGAAGTGCAACCGGTAGATTCCGGTATCCAGCTTATCTCCATCGGGAAGTAAGCCGGGCACACGGCCGTCCTCGTTGGTCACCCCCTCTGCTATCCTTTCCCAAGTGCCGTCTTTGGTACGAAGGCTGAGCGTGACTGCGACCCCGGCAGCAGGTGTACCTGAGGAGGTGTCCAGGATGTGAGTGGTGATTGGGCTCATGCAATAAGTTTTTTCAGACGAAGCGTCGTGATTTTATGCTGTTCGGTCGCTGCGATCCGCAATTCCGTAATACGATCGTTGTGGATTCGTTGTTCCAGCATTTTCAGCATTTCTTCCGCCGACTTTCCGGTGGCGCAAACAATGAATATGAAGCCGAACCGCTCCTCGTATTCACGGTTCAACTCCTGAAGTGCACGCAGCACCTCGTCCGAAGCCGTGGCCACTGCGGCTTGTTCAGCTCCAGCCAGATGGCTGGTGGTTGCAAATCGAGTGCGAAGCGCATCCATGTCGCCGATTTTCGGGTGATGTTGGAATGCCTCCAACCAATCTGCTTCCTTGCATTTCGACCACGCGTTGTCCGATGCTGACCACAATTCGTTTTCCGAAGCATACGGAGCCGAACGGACCATCTCCGAAATCCATGTTGTCGAACCACAACAGGTGGATAAGAGTTGGTGTAATTCTGCTGGGGAAACTTCGTTTAGTCGGTCAACACGCATAACAGGATTCAACGGATTAAAGGATGATGTTACCGAAAAGTCGCATACGGCTGACACCGCCGTCCGGATAGATGAATAACCGCACGTGTGTGATCTTGCCGTGGGGTACTATTTCTGACCGAAAATGATGTTCGTGATCGGCTTGTAATTTCTGTTTCGACAGGATCTCCTTCCATTCCACGTTGCCTTCCAACACGTCGGATTCCTTTTCCGGATCCACACAACATGCTTCCAACGAGCATGAGTCTGGGTAGTTACCCTTGAAATGGCAGGTATCTATCAGCACCTCCGTCAAGGTTCCGGGGTGAGCCAGCCGTACGATCACCCAGTCGCGATTACCAGGCGTCCTGTTGCGCTTGGTTTCCCATCCGTCACCCATGTTCACACCACGCCCAGGCATAAGCAGATTATCCATATGCGAGAAGAACATGTCGTTGCACAGGATGGATTTCGCACCGTTCGTAGCCGCTGCAAGGTCAATCGTGTCGCTGGTGGACACCTTCGTCCAGTCCTTCTTCACTTCTCCATACACTTTCAACCGGGCGACACCGCCATCGGGATAGATATGCAGTTTTACATGGGTGAACAAGTCGTCTGCTCCACAAGAGAAATAGTGCTGGCTACCAGGATTCAATGGGGATTTCGGCAGGATCTCTTTCCATGTAATGTCAGGTGACTGCCATTGCTCGGGCGTCGGAGTGCCTGCGACGAAGCACGCTTCTATGGATGCAAAAGGCGGATGATTGCCCAGGAAGTGATTGGTATCGATATCAAAACCACGGATGATTCCCGGGGCGCCTAATTTCACGATACACCAGTCGTGACCCGGAACTCGTTTCCGACGGGACTCCCAACCGTCCATCCATTTACCACGGTCCGTATACTTGTCAGCGATAAATATGCCTCGTCCGGGCTTTACGAGATTGCCCATCTCAGCGAAGAAGTCGTCCGTGCAAAGGACCGCTTCGGCTCCGAGCCGCTCTGCTGCCAAGTTGAGCAAACCGACAAAGGAAGGTGTTGAAGTATTCGTTTCTTTCATTTTTTCAGTATGGTTTTCCCAACGTGTTCCGAGTTGAAGGCTCCGCAATCATATACCTTTTTTCCTCCAACCCATGTTTCCTCGACTACACCGTTCAGCAATTGTCCTTCATAAGGAGTGACCTTATGACGGAATCGGATGATGCTTGGATTCACTTTCATTTTCTTTTGGGGACTCCAGACCAATAGATCCGCCACAGCACCCTCTTGAATCCTTCCTTTTCCGGAAAGTCCCAAGAAATCGGCGACAGCTGAACTCATCCATCGGGATATGCGCTCGACAGGAATCTTATGCTGAATCGCCAGCGTGTTCATCACAGGCAGTGTGAATTGCAAAGATGCAATTCCTCCCCATGCCTCCTTCAGGTTTCCTGTTTCAAGCTCTTTCAACTCGGGAGGAGCTGGAGAATGGTCTGACACGACGAAGTCAATCGTTCCGTCACATACCGCTTCCCATAACAGCCGATTATTGGCGCTTTCGCGAATCGGTGGTGCGCATTTGAAACGCGTATCACCTTCCGGAATGGTCTCCGCAGCGAAGAAGAGATAATGAGGACAGGTTTCGACTGTCAGCGGCAAGCCTTCGGCTTTGGCAGTCCGTATCATGTCAAGCGCCTCGGCTGACGACAGGTGAACGATATGGGTCCGCACCCGATACTTCCGGCAAAGCGCGATGAGCGTGGCAATGGCTTCGTTTTCCCAAGACGTAGGTCTGGAATGCAACCATGCCGGATACGAGTAATTATCTTCCGCTAACTCCTTCTGGCCAGCATGTTTTTTCTCGAGCTCGGCATGCACCAAAAGCGGCAGACCATGCTCTGCCATGAGCGGGAGTGCCTTTTCCAATTCATGGAGAGAGATGTTCGGGAATTCATCGATACCAGAATGGCAAAGGAATGCCTTGAAACCCATGACTCCGGCATGAATTAACGGCAGCAGCTCATGATGATTACCTGGAACGATACCTCCCCAGAAACCGCAGTCCACGTGCAGCTTCCCGGTGGAAGCAGCCCGTTTCTCCTCCAAGGCCTTGACCGAAGTAGTGACAGGACTTGAGTTCAGCGGCATATCCACCAACGTGGTGATCCCTCCTGTCGCTGCCGCTTGAGTAGCTGTTTCGAATCCTTCCCAATCGGTCCTGCCAGGCTCGTTGATGTGAACATGACAATCAATCAATCCGGGCATGATATAGGAATCACCGTAATCCCTTACCGGTTGTTCCTTGGTAGAAGCCAATTTCTCCCGCAAGATACCTGTGATAATACCGTGCTCCATCAGAAGGGTTGCTGGAACCGTTTCGTTCGGAAGCACTACGTGCTTACTGTAAATGGCAATACGTTGGCTCATGTTTCAGTGTTCAATGGGTGCACCCTGACTGATCCATTGGCCGATCAATGCACGCTCCTCGTCGGTCATTCCCGTCTTGTTCCCTTGTGGCATCGAATGGGTCTGGACCGCACGTATCAGGATCTTATCGGTCATGCGTTTGATTTGCTCTGGTGTTTCAAACATGACACCGTTAGGAGCGGTCTTCTGGCTTTCATCCGTAGGTTGAGCGGCATGGCAGCTTACACAATGCTTCTTGAACAACGGCTCGACTTCGGCGAACGTGACGGGAGTTTGGGAAGTTGTAGTAGACTTAGGCGCTGTCACCACCAACAAAGCGAGTAATCCGATGAATGCGAGGAGAAGAAGATGAGTCATTCGGAAGCCTTGTTCGTAGCGGTTAATGTAATGGCGAACAGCCATACTGACCAAGGTAAGTCCAGCAAGAATGGCCCAATTCCATCCGTTGCCGAAGGTGACGGGGAAGTGATTGCTGATCATGACGAACAGCACCGGAAGGGTCATGTAATTATTGTGTAATGAACGAAGCCCCGCATACTTGCCCAGTTCGGCATCCGGTGTCTTGCCCGCTTTTGCTGCGCGCACCAGGGCTTTCTGCGAGGGAATGATCACGAAGAACACATTGCCGGCCATGCAGGTTCCCAAGACGGCTCCGACATGCATGAACGCTGCACGACCACTAAGTCTTGTGGAAAGGTACCATGCGATTCCCGTGATGATCAGGAAACCGACCGTTGCAAAAGCGGCCTTATGACGTATCAACGAGGTCCTACATAAGAAATCATAAATCGCCCAACCAATCAGCAGCGAGCCGATTCCGGTAAGGATCGCCTCTGACGAAGTGATGTCTGCAACCGACGGGTCCGTCATGTAACTGCCTGCGTTCAGGTAATAAACCAAAAACAGCAA
>CAYWDY010000077.1:0-1966 GCA_964455985.1 uncultured Flavobacteriales bacterium | reverse complement strand
ATAAGCCTCAAACTTGAACCAATGTAATTTTTCGGGAAGCTCTTTCGGCGCGACTTTGTATTTCTCCACATAATAGAACCCTCCTCCATGAATCGCCCATAGGTTGCCCGCCAATTCATCACTCAACCCTTTGGTACGGTTCAGGCTGTTTTCAAGGAAAATAAAATAAAAGGAGGCTCCGATCCAGGCAATACCCACCACGATGTGAGCCCATCGAACGATCAGATGCGTCCAATCCAGCACATGTGCACCCCAACCCAGATGTTCAGCAAGAATGTATATTCCATAACAGGCGATGGCGATGAGGACGGACGTGATGAGCACACGCTTGTATCCTCTGAGGTCTTGTAGCAATTCCTCCAGTTCGTCCGACTGCCATTTTTCGACGGATTTTTTCTCCGAGTCATCATCATGGTTGGGCCTCATAGTCATGAGCTGCGAAGTTGATTTTTTAGATCCTCCACGGCCAGGATGTTAGCCTCATTGGTAGCCGGAATACCCAGACGTGGTTCGAACCGATGATCAGTGACCGAAGAGACTGCATCCTTGATGGCCAACCAGGTGCTCAATGCCAACATGAAGGGTGGCTCTGCTACTGCTTTGCTCTTACGAATCGCTCGCGGGTTAGGCGCATTTTCCAGCAACTTCACGCTGAATATTTCCGGTATATCACGGACCGAAGGAATCTTATAGGTATCCGGAGAATGATTCAAGAGGTTACCATTCGAATCCCGTTTGATGTCCTCGGTCGTACACCAACCGAGTCCTTGGATGTATCCACCTTCGATCTGTCCGATATCGATGGCAGGATTGATGGAATCACCCACATCATACAGGATGTCGGTACGGAGATGCCTTACGTGTCCTGTCAGGACGTCCACTTCCACCTCGCTCACTGCCATACCGAATGCATAGTAGTTGAATGGCCGGCCCTTGCCCAGTAGTTTATCCCATCCAATATCAGGTGTCTTGTAGAAGCCGGCGGCACTCAAGCTGATACGTTCGAGGTAGGCCAGGCGAACCAACTCTTCGAATCCGATAGACTTCTCCGGAAGACGGAGGTCGTAGAAAAAACCATCGTTCAACACCACTGATTCCGAGGAAAATTCATACTCCGGATAGCGACGCTGTAATTCTTGAACAGCAAACGGAAATAACCTGCCTTTGAGTGTATCGACTGCATTTTTCACAGCCATCCCATTAAGATCAGTTCCCGCCGAAGCGGCTGTAGCCGATGTATTAGGAACTTTTGATGTGTTGGTCGCATTAACCTTGACGACAGACAAGGGGATACCCATTTCAGCGGCTGCGATTTGTGCGATCTTGGTATTCAACCCCTGCCCCATTTCGGTTCCTCCGTGACTTACCAGCATGGTTCCATCCGTATAAATATGTACCAAAGCGCCTGCCTGGTTGAGGAATGTCGTGGTGAACGAGATTCCGAACTTCACGGGTGTAAGTGCAAGTCCGCGTTTCACGAACTCGTGTTCTTCATTGAAACGGGCAATGGCGGCGCGTCGCTGTTTGTAGTCGGAAGTAACTGCAATTTCATCCAACAGTGCGTCCAGTCGGTTTAACTCAACGGTTTGTCCGTAGTGAGAGACGTTGTCGGCTGGATCACGGTAAAAATTCAACTGTCTAATTTCCAGCGGATCCTTCTTCAACTCGCGTGCGATGCGATCGACGATATGTTCGATGCCCGCCATTCCCTGAGGTCCGCCAAATCCGCGAAAGGCCGTATTGGAAGGAAGATGTGTTCTATATGCGCGGCCTACCACGCGGATATCCGGAATATAGTAGGCGTTGTCGGCATGCAGCATGGCCCTCTCCAGAATCGCCATGCTAAGATCCGTTGCATATCCTGCATCCGCTTGGAGTATCACATCCAAGGCGAGCAGTCGACCGGAATCGTCGAAGCCTACTGTGTATTCAATCAGAAAAGGATGACGCTTTCCGGTTATTTTCT
>CAYWDY010000076.1:5236-9492 GCA_964455985.1 uncultured Flavobacteriales bacterium | reverse complement strand
GAGGCCCCGGCGATTGAGGCTGAGGTCATCGAGGGAACCGTCGTCGATCCCGGGAATCAGATGGGAATGAATATCGGTGCCTATTCCGGAGAAATCACTCACCGGCGGAAAATCGGGGGAGGAACGCTTCGAGCGGAATAGGGAGGAGAGCCAGGTCATGCGTTCGAACGGAACCAGGTTAATGTCCTCTCCAAACCTTGTTCGGCCTTGACAGTCGGGGAGTAACCCAATAGCTTTTCCGCCTTGGAGATATCGGCCAATGAGTCGCGGATGTCACCCGCTCTTCGTTCGCGATGTATTGCCTTCACGTCGGAGCCCGCCAGTTTAGCGATGGTCTGGTAGACGGAATTGATAGTGAGTCGTTCGCCCACGGCGACGTTGTAGACCTCATTGAGTGCTGCAGGGTTGTCGGCAAAGAAAGACCGAATATTAGCCTGTACGGCGTTTTCTACGAAGGTGAAATCACGGGTCTGTTCACCATCACCGTCAATGAAGGGAGCTTCGCGGTCAATGGCCGACCGGATGAACAAGGGAATGACTGCCGCGTAAGGGCCTTCGGGTGATTGGTTGGGTCCAAAGACGTTGAAGTAGCGTAATCCGATGACCTCCATGCCATACGTACGCGCGAATACCGAAGCATACAATTCGTTTGTTTTCTTGCTCACCGCATAGGGAGATAACGGATTGCCGGTCTCTTCTTCCCGCTTGGGGAGTACAGGATGGTCGCCATATACCGAAGAGGAGCTGGCATAAACGAAACGCCGCACCTTCTTTTCTTTCGCAGCATGGATCATATTCAGGAATCCGGTAGCATTGATCGAATGAGTCGCCAGTGGATCCTTGACGGAACGTGGAACGGAGCCCAAGGCCGCTTGGTGTGACACGTAATCGATGCCTTCACAGGCGTGCATGCATGTTTCCACGTCACGTATATCGCCTTCCATGAATTCTACTTGGGGTAGATGGAGAAACGGTTCCAAGTTTTTGGCATAACCGGTCAGCAGGTTATCCAGGATGCGGATATGTCCAGCGCCGTGACGCACCAGGTATTCCACCAGATTGGAGCCGATGAAACCGGCACCGCCGGTCACCAGGAACCGATACTTGGAAAGGTCTTGTGTATGGAAAGAATGGCTCACGACCGATGGATATATTGTTGTTCGTAGTAATGCAAGTAGTCGCCCGAGGTTACCTGGTTCATCCACGCGGTGTGGTTCAAATACCAGTCGACGGTCTTCTGTAATCCTTCCTCGAATTTCAGCGAGGGCTTCCATCCTAATTCCTCTTGGATGCAGGTGGAGTCTATGGCATACCGAAGGTCGTGTCCCGCGCGGTCTTTCACGAAGGTGATGAGTTTTTCGGAATGGCCCTCTTCACGGTTCAATGCCTGATCCATGATTCGGCACAGAAGTCGTATAAGGTCGATGTTCCGCCATTCGTTATGCCCTCCGATATTATAGGTTTTTCCCAACGCGGCCTGATGGAACACCATATCAATGGCTTCGGCGTGATCCATGACAAATAACCAGTCGCGGACATTCTCTCCGGCTCCGTAAACCGGAACGGGTCGGTTATTCAGGATATTGTGGATGGCCAACGGAATCAGCTTTTCAGGGAACTGATTGGGGCCGTAATTGTTGGAGCAATTGGTGATGACCACCGGCAGGCCATACGTGTCGTGGTACGCTCGAACGAAATGGTCGGAGCTGGCTTTGGAAGCCGAGTAGGGGCTGTGGGGATCGTAGGCTGTGCTTTCCGTGAACATGCCAGTAGATCCCAGGGTTCCGTACACTTCGTCGGTTGAAATGTGGTAAAAGAGACTCTTGCGGCCGGAATCGACCGGACGATGTTTCTTGAATGCGTTCAACAGGTTGACGGTTCCGATCACATTCGTCATGACAAAGTCGATGGGGGAAGATATACTCCGGTCGACATGGGATTCGGCAGCGAGGTGTATGACAGCATCGAAATTTTCAGAAGCGAATAACGCGTCCATAGCGGAGGCGTCTACGATGTCTCCTTTGATGAAACGGTAGTTTACCGCCTTTTCGATATCTGTCAGGTTGGCCAGGTTTCCGGCGTATGTCAGCTTGTCGAGGTTGACGATCTGATAATCAGGATACCGGTTGACGAAACGACGCACCACATGAGAGCCGATGAATCCTGCTCCTCCTGTGATGAGTATCTTCAAGCGGTTTGTAGTCATGGATCAGAGACTCCAGTACTGGAATCCGGACGCTTTGTTTTTGAAAATGCCTTTCAGGTCAACGATCAGTCCGTCTTTGCAAAGATGACGTGAAAGCCATTCGTTGTCCAATGACTTATATTCTTGATGTCCGACAGTTACGACCAGCGCATCGTAGTCCGTGCCCAATTGGTTGGCCAATTCGAATCCGTACTCGTGTTTCAATTCCTGGGAATTCGCTTTGGGGTCAGTGACATCCACGCTGACGCCGTAGGATTGCAATTCCTTCACCACATCGGCTACTTTGGAGTTGCGAATGTCTTCCACATTTTCTTTGAACGTCGCTCCCATCACCAATACGCGTGACTTGGAGACGTCCTTTCCGGCAGCGATGATCTTTTTCACCGTTTGCTTGGCGACATAGAATCCCATGCTGTCGTTGACATAGCGGCCGCTGTTGATGACCTGTGCGTGGTATCCCAATTCCTGTGCTTTGTATGTCAGGTAATACGGGTCTACACCTATGCAATGTCCGCCCACCAGTCCGGGTTGAAAACGTATGAAGTTCCATTTGGTGCCGGCTGCTTCCAGGACTTCGTAGGTATTGATGCCCATCTTGTTGAAGATGATGGACAGCTCATTCATAAGAGCAATGTTTACATCACGCTGCGTGTTCTCGATGATTTTGGCAGCTTCCGCCACCTTGACGGAGCTGGCGTGGTAAACACCCGCCTCGACGATCAAGCGATACACTTCGGAGATGTGTTGCAACGCTTCTGCATCGCAGCCCGAAACTACTTTGAGGATCTTGGTAATCGTGTGTTCCTTGTCGCCCGGATTGATCCGTTCGGGGGAATAGCCGTATTTGAAATCAATGCCGGCTTTCAGTCCGGAGAGTTCTTCCAGTAAAGGAACGCAGTCCTCTTCGGTGCATCCCGGGTAAACAGTGGATTCGTAAACGACGTAATCGCCTTTCTTCAGCACTTTACCGATAGATTTCGTTGCGCTCAGGATGGGCTTAAGGTCGGGAAGATTGTGATCGTCGATTGGAGTAGGTACGGTGACGATAAAGAACTGCGCTTCTTTGAGTACATCCAGCGAGGAGGTGAACTGAATGTCGCAACCGTCGAATTGTTCGCGTTCCAGTTCTCCGCTGGGATCTACCTGCTGGCGCATTTTTTCCAGACGGGACTCGTTGATGTCAAAGCCTATGACTGGAACCTTACGGGCAAATTCCAACGCGATGGGCAATCCGACATAGCCAAGGCCGATGACGGCCAATTTCTTTTTCTTTTCCAAAAGTTCGCGTTGCATACGTAGTAGGGGAGCGAAAGCGGTTAGGATGATTTAATTTGTTCGAGCGACCGACAGGCGTAGATGCGTTCGATGATATCGACCACCTTCAACCCTTCCAAAGCGTTGGTGGTGGCAGTGGTACGGCCTTTGAGCGTGTCGATCGTGTTCTCGATGATGTAATGGTGGTTGGCGGCAGAGCCTTTGTAGGCGCCGTAATCGTTTGCCGGATTGGCTGGAGGCAATTCCGGCATTTTGTAATCCCTCACGTGGCAGTATTCCACCTCGTTCATGTACTGGCCACCGATTTTAATACTGCCGTTTTCAGCAATGATGGTAATACTGCTCTCCAGATTGGTGTCCCACACGGAAGTGGAATAATTGATCGAACCCATGCCACCGTTGAGGAAGCGGAAGCTCACGAAGCCTGAATCTTCGAATTCAGTCAGGCTCTGATGGTTGAAATCGTTGAATTTGCCTTGGATGTCTGTTATGTCACCGAACAGCCAATACATGATGTCAATAAAGTGGGAGAATTGCGTGAACAGCGTACCTCCGTCGAGTGCTTGTGAGCCCTTCCAGTTCTTGCCGTTGTAATAACGGGCGTCTCGGTTCCAATAGCAATTCAGTTGAACCATATAGATAGCACCCAGTCGACCGCTGTCCACCATTTCCTTGATCCATTCGGAAGGAGGTGAATAGCGGTTCTGCATGACGCAGAATAGCTGACGGGATACTTGCAGTGCTTTGAAGATAACCTTTTCGCAATCGGCAACAG
>CAYWDY010000076.1:0-5226 GCA_964455985.1 uncultured Flavobacteriales bacterium | reverse complement strand
GTTTGCGGTGCTCGAGAGCCATAAGGGTATGTTCGGCATGCAGTCCGTTCGGCGTGCAGACACACACGACATCGAATTCAATCGATGAATCGAATAGGGATTCGGCAGATTCGAAAAAGGGTACGGCCGGGACATCACCCAGCTCAGACTTGGGTCTGACGTCGCACATCGCCACCAGTTGTGCGTCGCCGTGGCGACGGATCATCTCGGCGTGGCGTTTGCCGATATGTCCACTGCCAATGACGGCAAAACGTACGGGAGCTGAAGCAGATATCGGGTTCATGCCGTTCGACGGACTTTTTTGCCTTCAAGAAGGTATTCCTGTTTGCTTTCGGGGCATACGGCTTTACCGTTGGTGTCGAATTTGAGACGGTGGCCGTATTCGCTCATCCATCCCATCTGCTTGGCCGGGTTACCCACCACCAACGCATAGGACGGAACATCTTTGGTCACTACAGCACCGGCACCGATGAAGGCGAATTCGCCGATGTTGTGGCCACACACGATGGTAGCGTTGGCACCGATCGTGGCTCCTCGCCCTACGATAGTCTTCAGGTATTGTCCACGACGGGTGATGGCACTCCGGGGATTGTTCACGTTGGTGAACACCATCGAAGGACCCAGAAATACATCGTCCTCGCAAACCACACCCGTGTAAATGGATACATTGTTCTGTACCTTGACGTTCTTGCCCAGAACGACTTCGGGAGAAATGACCACGTTTTGTCCGAGGTTGCAATTCTCACCGATGATACTGCCACTCATGATATGGCTGAAATGCCAAACCTTGGTCCCTTTGCCGATCTTGACATCCGCATCGATGACGGCGGTTTCGTGGCAATAAAATTCTTTTTCCATAGCGCTAGAGGCTTGGATACAAAGTTAACAAATGCCACAGATAATCATCTGTCGCAGAATCAACATTTTGAGGGGGAAATCAGGCGAAACGGTGGGCCGTCCGATACAGCTCTTCCGGTGGCAACTCCTTGAAATAGGCGTAGGTACGCCGCAGGCCTTCCGAACGGTCGATCTTCGGTTCCCAGCCCAGGATTTCGCGGGCTCGGGTAATGTCCGGCTGTCGTTGCTTGGGATCGTCCGTAGGCAGTGGCTTGTAAACCAGCTGCTGGTTGGCACCGGTCAGTTTGAGTATCTCGGTGGCGAATTCGCCGATGGTGATTTCATCCGGATTACCCACGTTGACTGGCAGGTGATAATCACTCATCAGCAAGCGATAAATACCCTCTACCAGGTCGTCCACGTAACAGAAGGAACGGGTTTGGGACCCGTCACCGAAAACGGTCAGGTCTTCCCCGCGAAGGGCTTGCCCGATGAAGGCAGGCAACACGCGTCCGTCGTTCAGTCGCATGCGGGGGCCGTAGGTGTTGAAGATGCGTACAATGCGCGTCTCCAGGCCGTGGAACGTATGGTAAGCCATCGTGATCGCCTCTTGAAACCGTTTAGCTTCGTCGTACACGCCACGAGGACCGATCGGGTTAACGTGTCCCCAGTAGTCTTCGTTCTGGGGATGGACGAGGGGGTCACCATAGACTTCCGACGTGGAAGCAACAAGGATGCGGGCGTTCTTGGCTTTGGCCAGCCCCAACAGGTTATGGGTTCCCAACGATCCGACCTTCAGCGTTTGGATGGGGATTTTTAAATAGTCGATCGGACTAGCCGGTGAGGCGAAGTGAAGAATGTAATGCAGGTCACCCGGGACATGAACGAACTTGCTGACGTCATGGTGATAGAACTCGAATTCCTTCTGTTTGAAGAGGTGTTCGATGTTGCGCAAGTCACCGGTGATCAGGTTGTCCATGCCGATTACGAAGTAACCTTCGCGGATGAACCGGTCGCACAAGTGGGATCCGAGAAAACCGGCGGCACCGGTGATGAGTACGCGTTTCATGATATCAGGAGAGTACGGTTTCGCGACCGATGCTGTAGTAGGTGAATCCTTTTTCTTTCATGCGCCCGAGGTCATAGAGGTTACGGCCGTCGAAAATCACTTTGTGCTTCATGGTTTCTGCCATGCGCTTGAACTCGGGTGTGCGGAATACGCCCCACTCGGTGGCGATGACCAGAAAGTCAGCGTCTTTCAATACCTCATAAGCATCGCTTCCGTAAGAGATAGAGTCTCCTTTCAGTTTCTGCACGTTGGGCATAGCTTCGGGGTCGTAGGCGGCAACCTGTACGCCGGCGTCCAGCAACGCATCCATGATATACAGCGAAGGAGCTTCGCGGATATCGTCTGTATCAGGTTTGAAGGCAAGGCCCCAAACGGCAGCTTTTTTTCCTTTCAAATCGCCGGAGAAGTGATGGCGAATTTTGTCCATCAACAAGAGCTTCTGTTTTTCGTTGACGCTCATCACCGCATCGAGGATGCGAAAATCGTAAGAGGCTTCTTGAGCGATCTTGCTTAAGGCTTTCACATCTTTCGGGAAACAGCTTCCGCCGTAACCAATGCCGGCGAAGAGGAAGCGCTTGCCTATGCGGTCGTCCGATCCGATGCCGATACGGACGTGGTCCACGTTCGCTCCGACCTTTTCACAAAGGTTACTGATCTCGTTCATGAAGGTGATCTTCATGGCGAGGAAAGCGTTGGCAGCGTATTTGGTGAGCTCGGAAGAACGCTCGTCCATGAAGTGGATCGGATTGCCCTGACGTACGAACGGCGCATACAATTCGGTCATCAGCTCCTTGGCCTTGATGGAATCCGTGCCAATGACGATTCGGTCTGGCTTCATGAAATCATCGACAGCGAAACCTTCGCGGAGGAATTCAGGGTTGGACACGACGTCGAATTCCGTGCGACAATGACGGGCAATGGCTTGTCTAACTTTCTCAGCGGTTCCAACCGGAACGGTGCTCTTATTCACGATCACGGTATAGTCTTTCAAGAGGTGGCCTAGCTGATCGGCCACTTTAAGGACATACTGCAGGTCAGCGGAACCATCCTCTCCCGGAGGAGTGGGCAGAGCAAGGAATATCACGCTGGCGCCTTCGATACCGGAGGCCAAATCGGTGGTGAAGTGCAGACGGCCTTGGGCGATGTTTCGCTCAAAAAGCACATCGAGATGAGGCTCGTAAATCGGTATCTGCCCGTTTTGCATACGGGCCACTTTGGCTGAATCGATATCGATACAGGTGACTTGATTGCCTGTCTCCGCGAAACAGGTTCCTGTTACCAATCCGACATATCCCGTGCCTACTACCGCTATTTTCATGATGGAATGATTAGTCGTTGTTCAGGAATTCCAACACGGCATCAATGATATACTGCTGGGTGGAAGCTTCCATTTCAGTGTGAATGGGTAAGGATAGCACGTTGGCGCAAAGCTTTTCGGTAACGGGGAAGTCGCCTTCCTGATAGCGGTCGTCGCGATAGGCTTTTTGCAGATGCAACGGCACGGGGTAGTAGATCATTGAAGGGATTTCCTTAGATGCGAGGAACTCACGCATCTTGTTGCGGTCGGCGCCGTTCAGTAAAAGTGTGTACTGATGGAAGACGTGGTCTGAAAAAGCAGCCCGTTTGGGCGTGACGATTTTCTTCTGGCCGGCAAAGGCATTGTCGTAGGTGTCCGCGACATGTCTTCGAGCCACTGCATATTCATCGAGGTGACGAAGTTTGATTCTCAGAATGGCTGCCTGAATGCTGTCTAGTCGCGAATTGACTCCGATCTCATCGTGGTAGTATTGGACCGACTGGCCGTGATTGGCGATCATGCGGATCTTCTTTCCCAATTCATCATTCTGGGTATAGATGGCGCCACCGTCACCGTAGCACCCCAGATTTTTTGAAGGGAAGAAGGAGGTACATCCGGCCGTTCCAATGGTTCCTGCTTTCTGTTTACGGCCGTCTGAGAACGTGTAATTGGCGCCAATGGCTTGTGCCGTATCCTCGATCACATAGAGGTTATGCTTGTTGGCCAAGGCCATCAGTTCTTCCATCGGAGCACATTGTCCGAACAGATGTACGGGAACAATGGCTTTGGTGCGTTGTGTAATAGCGCGCTCTACAGCCTTGACATCGATGGTAAAGGTGTCTGGATCCACATCCACCAAAATAGGTTTTAGCTTCAAAAGGGCAATCACTTCGGCCGTCGCCACATAGGTGAAATCGGCCGTGATGACTTCGTCGCCCGGTTGAAGGCCCAAGGCCATCATGACGATCTGCAGGGCATCGTTCCCGTTGGCGCACGGAATCACATGCTTTACCCCTAGGTATGATTCCAATTCAGCTTGGAAAGCCTTTACCTCAGGACCATTGATAAAAGCGGAGGACCGGATGACATCCAAAACGGCCTGGTCCACTTCAGCCTGAATCTTCTCGTATTGGCCGACCAAATCGACCATCTGGATTTTCTTCATTTTTTTGTAAAAAGGACTGCGAATATAAGCATTCTTTGTTATCGGTTCAAGTATCTGTTTTTCAATCAGATATGGCTTCTGGAGATCGCGTTTCAAACGCATGGGAGTTGCGTGGGAAAGTCTATCTTTGCGCTCCTTACTTCAGCGTTACTAATGGCTAAATCAAAGTTCACCAAGGAGCATTACCTGAAATGGTATGAAGACATGCTGCTCATGCGGCGTTTCGAAGAGCGTGCAGGGCAGTTGTACGGCATGCAGAAGATCAAAGGTTTTTGCCACCTCTACATAGGCCAAGAGGCTATTGTAGCCGGTGCCATGACCGTCCTTCGTCCGACCGACAATATGATCACCGCGTATCGGGATCATGCTCACGCTTTAGGCAAGGGAACATCGGCTCGTGCGGTCATGGCCGAATTGTACGGCAAGGCTACGGGATGTTCCAAGGGTAAAGGCGGATCCATGCACATGTTTGATGCGGCCAACCGTTTCTTCGGCGGGCATGGCATCGTTGGTGGACAGATCCCTCTCGGTGCAGGCATTGCATTCGCCGATAAATACCGGGGCAATGATTCGGTGACGGTGTGTTACATGGGAGACGGTGCTGTCCGTCAGGGTGCGTTGCACGAAACGTTCAACATGGCCATGACTTGGAAGCTACCCGTTATTTTCATCATCGAGAATAATAACTACGCCATGGGAACTTCCGTCGAGCGAACCAGTAACGTGACGGAATTGTATAAGCTGGGATTGGCCTACGATATGCCCAGTGAGCCGGTGGATGGTATGTCTGTCGAAGCTGTGCACGAAGCCATGGAACGTGCTGCCCAGCATGCCCGTGACGGTAAAGGTCCCTTCCTT
>CAYWDY010000075.1:3851-9500 GCA_964455985.1 uncultured Flavobacteriales bacterium | reverse complement strand
GCACAAAACACCATTCAAGCTGCTGTTGAGCTTTTTGACAATGATAGCCGTTCGGTCGAAGTATCCAGCGTCATCCGGGCGCAAAAGACGCGCTTCCCGATACGTACGTACCTCAACCGCTTGCGTATGCTCAATTACGAGCGTGTTGTCATTGAAGCCGCGGACTTTTCGTATGTATCATCTTTTCGCAAGGGTCCGGACGGCAACTACTACGGTGTCGCCCGTTTCCGTCAAGCCTTCACGGGGTATCGTGACGGCAAAGCGGTTTATTCGGACATCACCACCAAATCAGTGGGTGTCACGTTGAAGCCCTACCAAAAGGCTATGGAGGGTGAGGCGGTGGAAAATTGGGATGTGTTCCTGGGTGACATCAGTGTCACGCAAACCGAGAAGTGAGTTCCATGCCACGTGTACTGGTTGGGATCATTTTCCTGTTCATCGTTCAGTCAGCCGGCGCTCAGTCCATCGGTTCAACTTCGTTGACCGAGGAGTTTGCAGCGTCGGTCCAGACCATCGATGATTTTTTCGATCGTTTCAACGGGGATCCCAAGGCGCCCTACTTCCAGTATATGCGTGCCCGCTATCCGGAAAAGAGCATTACGAGAAAGACCGCCGTGGTCTCGTTGTTCGAGGCGCGCCATACGACCTGGAGCGAGGCTGACGTAACCCGGTTCGTGAACCGTTTTGGAATGAACTATGCACCTAAACTGCGCTTTGCTCAGAACAACTGGTATGCGGTACTCCATTGCAAGGTGTCCTACCTGAAAAAGCGTCGCAATCTCGATTTGGTCCTCAAGGCGGAATCGGTCATCGCCCGAGATGGAACCATCGGATACAAATGGTCCTTGTTCAGTGCCAAAGCCGCCTTCCTCAGTACAATAAACGATTCCCTGGAGCGTGAAGACAGCGCCATCGTGTCGATTATGCCGGTGATGGATTCCCTTCATTTTCTCCATCCCATGAGTCATGCCATCAACTTCATGAATGTGCATGATATCTTCCATAAATACACGTTGAAGGATTATTTTGCCCGTCAGGCTGAACGGCCACCGCTGGATACCTTACAGAAATTGGTGGATGCCGGTCAGCTGCGATTCATACAAGTGGATTCTGTCCAATATCATCTCCTGCAACTTCCGGGATGGATTGTCCAAGTCGGTTATTTTGAACGGCAGGATACAAACTCCGGGTGGTTGATTCAAGGCTTGATGCCGGCTGACGAGTCCGAGAAGAAACGGTACCTTAAATCCCAATTGAATATTCCATGATAAGACGGCTGGTATTCATCCTGTTCGTATTGGGGATTGGTCGGGTTGCACCTGCAGCTGCCCAATCGCTGTCGCCCATTAGCAGTTACGACGACGAGAGCCTGCGGGAGATCAACATTCCCGACTTGCTCAAGAACCTGGAAAACGCGATGAACGTCATCAGTTATTCAGGGTCGGAAGCTTTGGATGTCAAGATCGTCAAGAACAGGATGTTGAGCGACAACGAACAACCTCGCGTTTTCTTCAACGACAAGGTCATCGTGGAAAGCGATCTGACCTTTGATGCGTGGTCCAACGTGACCAAGGAGGATGTGTCAGCCAAAGATTACCTGGAGAATTTCAATTTGCTCTATCCGAAAAAACAGGATCCCACGGTCAGCTTCGAGATCGTCAAGGTGTCTCACCTGAAGAAGACGAGCTATTATTACTACAATGTCGTTTTCGAGAGCGTATTCAAGAACAAGGATTACAACGGAAATCCTTACGTGCCTGTCCAGCGGATGATGGAAGTGCGTTTGGCCTTTGACACTACTTGGAATGCGTATATAAACAGTATCCGCTTTCTGCCGAAGAAATTCAACGTCGACGATCCCAAAAACAATTTTACGGATTTCGCGACCTCCTTCAGCCGGACTACCGATTTCAAGATGCAGCGTCTGGCTCAGAAGCGGGAGCAGCAACGCATTCAGCAGCAGAAAATCAATGCGCTATTGATCGAAGCGGACAAGCATTTCCTCGAGCGCGATTATATGCAAGCGTTTGATTTGTATAAACAGGCTCGTGCTTTGGATCCATACAACGAGGATGTAAGGCAGAAAATCGGCACGTGTGAAACCGCCCTTGAACAGGATCGCGAACGCAAAGCACAGGAAGCGGAGTTGAAACGGACCGTCGACGGACTGAAAGCGGTGGTGGTCAAATCGTTTCAGGACTATGAATTCTCGATTGCCCGCGTCGTTTTGGATTCGTTGACCATCCGGTATCAAGTGAGCAACGATGCCGATTTGAAGCGTATAGACACTCGTCTGCAATCGGTCATGCCGTTCATTTCCCGGATGGAAATCATGGAACAGCAGTCCGAGTACGAGGATGGATTGGATTATGCATCCAGGCTCTTGCGTAACATCAAGAAAGGCGATGCTCCGGTGGATTCCCTGATCATGGCGGAGGCCAGCTATTGGGCTGGAAGGATGTACTACGACATCGACAGCTCACGTACCGATGATGTTACGGCATACCTCACCGATGCCCTCAACCTGTCCGGCAACAAACACCTGCCCGCTCGTCGTTTAATGATTCAGTGCAAGCTCTACAGCAAGCGCGACAAACTCGAGGCGGTCGAAATGGCTAATTCCATGGTCAATACGGATGTGAGCAATCCGGATGTGCGTGCCTTGCGTGCTATGGTTTACGCTCAGCTCCGCGATTACGACAACGCCCTGAAGGATTATCAAAGTGCGATTGATCTGAAGTCCAAAGACTCCACCGTCTTCATTCAAAAAGCTCAACTGGAATTTTCATTGGGTAAGAACATCGCCTGTGTGCTGACGACAACCTCAGGCTTGGCTGCATTCCCATGCAACTCGGAATTGTATTACCTCCGTATCCGAGCGCAGGAGGAATCCGGATTGTACGGTACCGCCGGCAAGGATTTTCAGAAAGCCATGTCCTGTGGTTTCCTTCTCCGTTTCCGGGACACCATTCTGGCGCACGGCAAGCGCTATTTCGATCAGGGAATCGTATTCTTCGATGCGCGTCAGACAGACAGCGCCTTCAGTTATTTCAGCCGTTCCTACGAGCTCTGCCAAAACCTTGACGGGCTTTTTTTCCGGGGCTATTCAAATCTATTGCGTGGCAAGACCGATCAGGCTTTGGCCGATTTGAATCGCGTGATTCAATTGGATTCCACCCAGCAACACGCTTACTACATGCGCGGCTTGATCAAGGCGGCCCGTGGTGATCATGAGTCGGCGATTACGGATTACAAGCAACAGGAGAAAATCCTTCCCGACTACTGGAAATCCTACGCGGCATGTGGCCGATCGGAGATGGCCTTGGGTATGTATGGTAAAGCAGCCGAGTCTTTTGTCATGTGTAATACCAAGAAGTACACGGATAGCGTTGCTGCCCAAGTGGTATGGGCGTACGTGATGGCAGGGGACTATTTCAAGGCCATTGAGATGGCTAACCTATACGAAGACGATCATCGGTCGGATTACGCTCCCCTTTTCAAATACCGGGGCATTGCTGAATTCCGGGCTGGTCGATTCGATAAAGCCGAAGAAGACCTTTTGATCGCGTTAGAAGGGGACAGTAAAGATGTGGAATCCTACTTGTATCTATCGCGCACGTATTTGTCGATGGGGGATCAGGGTAAAGCGAGACGGTATGCCAACCTCTCCCGTAATCTTTGTTCGGATTGTCCGGAGTCCATGTTGCTCTCCGGTATTGCTAAGATTGCAGAGCAGCTTGTTCAAGGCAATGAAGAAGGCATTGAGCTGATCAATGGCGCGATACGCAAGGATTCTTCGTTAGCAACTCCCGGCCATTTGGCATGGATCGCTTACGGCTACCTGTTATCTCAACGTGACATCAACCGGTTCAGCAGCTACATTCAATTGGCGAAGTCCATGGATTCCAGTGATCCCATGGTGCTTTTTGTACAGGCCAGTGTTTTGGCTGAATCCGCTGCTGATCGTCAGTTAGCACTTCGATCATTGGATCAGGCTTGTGCCAACGGTTTCCGCTATCAGTTCCTGATCAAAGGGGATAAGCACCTGCAGGCGTGCAAGATCTTGCCGGAGTACCGCGAACTGATGGACAAGTATTTCAAGGACTGATAGCCAGGCCAGTAGCAGGGCGGTGTGGTTACAGATCAAAAAAAAGGGGAGTGGTCCCATCTGGATTCGAACCAGAATCACAAGCTTCGGAGGCTCGTATACTATCCATTGTACTATGGGACCGGGGCGGCAAAGGTACACTCTTCAACGCATACTTGGAAATGCCCGATCCTGCTTCAGAAGATATGTAATCGCCTAATATTCTGTAATTTGCAGTATGAAGAATCCGTTCGTGACCGTAGTGTTCTTTCTGACGATGAGCCTTCGTGCTTGGGCTCAGCCTTCTTATTTTCCACCGGTGTCCGGGAATACCTGGGATTCGGTTTCCGCCACTTCGTTGGGGTGGTGTCAGCCCGAATTGGACTCCTTATTAGACTACATCGGCAACCAGCAATCCAAAGCATTCATTCTGCTTCACGATGGAAAAATCGTGGCAGAACGGTACTACGGCACCTTTCAGCGTGACAGCCTGTGGTATTGGGCCTCTGCCGGGAAATCCCTCACCGCTTTTTTGACCGGCCTGGCTCAAGAGCAAGGGTATCTGTCGATCCAGGATACTACTGCTCATCTGATTGGTGCGGGTTGGACCTCCTGCACACCGGCTCAAGAAGAGAAAATCACCGTAAGGAATCAGTTGACCATGACGACGGGGTTAGATGACGGCGTTGCGGATGACAATTGTACGGATGACACCTGTTTGATTTATTTGGCGGATGCGGGCACACGCTGGGCATACCATAATGCGCCGTACACGTTATTGGATACGGTCATCCAGTCTGCTACAGGTCGCACGCCCACCCAGTTTTTTTTACAGAATCTTCCTGCGGTTACCGGCATGAGCGGCTTCTACTTTTCTTCGGGATATAATAACGTGTTCATCAGTACGGCCCGTTCCTTTGCCCGATTCGGATTGTTGGTCGCTAACCGAGGTGCATGGGATGGAACTCCGGTCATGACGGATACCGCCTACTTTAACGCGATGGTGAATTCATCTCAGTCGTTGAATCCTTCTTATGGTTATTTATGGTGGCTAAATGGAAAGTCATCGTTTATGGTTCCTGGACTATCATTCAGTTTCCCGGGATCATGGGCTCCTTCAGCACCTGCCGACATGTTCGCCGCCTTAGGAAAGAACGGTCAGATACTGAGTATAGCCCCTTCGAAAAACCTGGTGTGGATACGCATGGGTGACAGCCCGACAGCAGGTGATGTTCCGTTTACCTTGTGCGACTCCATTTGGTCGTACTTGAACCGCGCCATGTGCATGTCCACCGGGCTGATATCTCCTACTATAAAATCCTTGGTTTCTGTTTTTCCGAATCCTTCCAGCGGCAACCTGCATGTCCGCTCGGAATCACCGGTTCGTATTCAGTTGATGGATTTTTCCGGTCGGGAGGTCTTACGGCGTGAATTGCCCTCCGGTGAATCGTCCGTTGATATTCGTGAAATCAGCGATGGTGTGTATCAACTGGTTTCAGTCACACCGACGGGAGAACGCCAGGTTCAAAAGATCATCATCCGAAATCGATAATTTTATTTAG
>CAYWDY010000075.1:2653-3751 GCA_964455985.1 uncultured Flavobacteriales bacterium | reverse complement strand
AGAGACTTGATCGGCGTAATGACGACTCATCGGATTTCCGCTCTGGCCGGAAGGAAGAACACTTACGCCGTGTTCCGGATCGGCCAAGTCCAGACACCGTCTTAAGGCCGGCCCGAAGAGTACCGTGACAGGCAGTTTATCGCTGAGAATGAAACTTTCGTTGTTGATGGTTTCCAATCCCCCCGGTGAAGCTACCGGGCCTACGTTGAAGAACAGGTTCAGGGGTTTCACTTTCCCCACCGGGTGCTGGTAATATAATTGATGCATCGCTCCCCAGCTCCATAACCCTATATCGTCGCCATATTGATCATGCATCTCTTGGGTAGTACGCTGTACTGCACGCGTGACGATGTCCCGACGGTTTTCTCGGCTTTCGGTCGTGCGGTCGTCCCACCATGCTGTAGAATCGTTATTCAACAGCGGGAGTACGCTGTACTTGACGGTATGCGTCCGTAAGAACGATTCGAAATCTTTTTTTCCCATGTCATCCGCCAACGCATCGTGCAGCACGTGATAGAGTAGTAGGTAATAGGCTCCCGCAGCAGAATCCTGAAGTGTATGAGTCCCTTCCCAGCTCTGCAGGAGTCGAACCAGGTCTTTTTCGTCGGTAGATAGCTGGAGTGTATCCGCAGAGGCGCACAGGCGCAAGGCCACTTCCCGGGTGTAGGGGTTACGCACATCGGTGGCGATATCCTTTACGTCTGACAGCGTAAAATCTTTTTCCTCCTGAAGCAGGCCGTTCAGGCGTCGTGCGCGTTCGTCGGTCAGGTAGTAACCGGCATGGAAGACGCCGCCAAAGGTATCGGGTTGATGGTTGCACGAGTAAACGTAGCCGCATGACGGATTTTCAGAACGGGGATTAGCGGAAAAATCATGTACGCCAAGCCATTCTTGCGTAGAGTCGGCACCGTCGAGTACGAGGCTGGTAGGTACACCGGGCCGACGCTTGACCAGTTTTCCGGCGCCGTACCAGGCGATGTTGCCGGTGGTGTCGGCGTACACGATGTTAAGGCCAGGGGCGATCATGGTGCTGACGGCATCGCGGAATTGAGGCAAGGAAGTACTTACTGAAAGCGGATAGGCGGCTTCGAGCAGGTT
>CAYWDY010000075.1:0-2643 GCA_964455985.1 uncultured Flavobacteriales bacterium | reverse complement strand
GTTACTGGGAAACTGAAGCAGCGTCCAAGCTACGGAGACCGGACGCTGCTCATATTCTTTGAAGTCGTTGATGGCATCGCTGCAGATGGGGCCGTGAGAACTGGCGCGGCAGAGGATGGTTACTTCGCTGCTGTCCTTGACCAGGATTTTCTCTTCGCGCAGTCGCAATGATTCCCATTGACCTCGGATCAGTACTTGGTTGGAGTCGGAAATGTTCGTGGTTTCTGCAAAGAAGTCCACGTCATCGTTTTCAAACAGTGTCACACCCCAAGCGTGATGCAAGGAGTGTCCGAGCGGGGCGAACGGAAATCCGGCGAGGAAGCTGCCGTAGAAATTCTGTCCCGGATAATTGAGGTGCGCCTCGAACCATACGCCCGGCTGCTGTTGTCCGATGTGCGTGTCGTTTTCGAATAATGGTTTCCCGGAGGAGGAACGCGATCCAGCGATAGCGAAGGAATTACTTCCTACCCAGTATTTCACAGGTAGTTTTTCGGTGATGGAGGCAAATGAGGGACCGGCAGGTGTTGAAGCCAGTGAGCTGTCCACGTGGTTGAAATTCCGCAGTTGGTCCGGCGTGTATCCGAGAACTAATTGGTCCACATATCCTTTGCCTAGGCGCTGGTTCAATTTGCTGAGCAGTGGGTCGGTCCGGAATCCCATCTCGAAGTTGAAAGCCAGATAATCGACGATCAGGTAAAGATCTTTCACCGTATAGGGCTCTTTTGGAATTCCAAGCAGTTGAAATTCGATGGGAGTCCTTCCGTCCTTGATGAATTGATTTACTCCGTCAAGGTATGCCAACGTAGCTTGTTTCCAAGACGCATCGGGAGCGGACTGGAAACAAGTGGCGGACGAATCGGCATGTTGCGGTATTCCCAGCGTGCGGAAGAATCGGTCCACATCGAGAAGCGGGCTTCCGAAAAGTTCAGACAGTCGACCGCTACTCACGCGGCGTATCATTTCCATTTGAAAGAGACGTTCCTGTGCTACGAGGTAGCCGAGTGCGCGGTACACGTCGGATTCCGTTTCTCCGTAAAGGTGTGGAACGCCGTAGGTATCATGGTACACGGTCACCGGCGCCGAAATGTTTTTCAGCGACAGCTCACCGGCATAGATCGGCTTGGTGGTTTGCAGGTAAACGAGGAGGATGGCGGCTGTCAGCAGTATGAAAGAGGACAGCAGTAGCAATGTTTTTTTTGGTGCGGACATTCAGCAGGTCGGTTAGTTCAAGGTATCCGAAATAATTACGGTTCCATTGATCGGACAGTAGGATGTTTCGCTTGCCAGAATCGAATCATTAAGGTAAATGTACCCGGAAATGGATTCCGGATTTCCTGACGTGTTTTGGACAATCAGTCGTAGCGTATCTCCGGACTTGGCGTTGTAACTGTAGTTAAAAGAGTTTCCTTGGTGAAAGAAATTATTCGCTAGTCCGTTGGCTCCGGTACAATAGACGAAGCAGTCGGTGCCGCGGATCTCATATCGGACGGCGCGAGTCGTCGGATTGGGTGCCGGTGTGGAATTTGCATTGTCGTCTTTGCTGCAGGAATATGCGAATAGAATACCTGCCAAAGAAAGGATCATAGCGAATTGGATCCAAAGAGGTTTGATGTTTTTTTTCATGATTGATAACCGAGACGGCGTAATTGGGATTCGTTTTTTCTCCAGTCTTTTTCCACTTTGACAAATAGTTCCAGAAAGACTTTTTTACCGGTGAAGGCTTCGATTTCCTTTCGTGCCTCAATTCCGATCCGCTTGATGGATGCGCCTTTCCGTCCGATGATTATTCCTTTCTGGGAATCGCGTTCGACGTAGATCACGCCGTTGATGTGGATCAGCTTTTCATCTTCCTTGTAGGCTTCGATTTCAACCGTGCATGCGTAGGGGATTTCTTCCTGGTAGTGCATGAAAATCTTTTCGCGGATGAATTCAGCGGTGAAGAAACGCATGGTGGCGTCGCTCAGTTCGCCTTTCGGAAAGTAGGGTGGGGATTCCGGAATCACTTCCAGGATGGTTTGGAGTACTTCGTTCACATGGAATCCGTCAAGAGCCGAGCAGGGGATGACGGCGTGCGGTTGAATGGCTTTTTTCCAACCGTGAACGAGCTTGTTGATCTCCGGAGGCGTGGACTGGTCGATTTTGTTGATGACCACGACGATGGGCACAGAAAGGGCACGAATCCGGTCAACGAGTGCGGGATCGGTGTACCCTTCGGCCAGGTCGGTGATGAAAAGAACGGCGTCGGCATCTTCGAGGGAAGAGCTGACGAATTCCATCATCTTTTCGTGGAGCAGGTAATGGGGTTCAAGGATGCCGGGTGTATCGGAGAAGACCACCTGATAATCCTCGCTGTTCAAGATGCCCTTGATCCGGTGGCGGGTGGTTTGGGCTTTGGGCGTGACGATGGACAGTCGTTCACCGATCAATCGGTTCATCAATGTGGATTTTCCGACGTTCGGTCGCCCGATAATGCTCACAAATCCAGCCTTATGGGCCATGCGGTGTTTTTTTTTAGGGATAATGAAGTTTCTAAAGTAATCAATATTATCTTTGCAGTCCAATTGACAGAAAGACCTGGCCGAAAGGCAAAAAATACAGTGCGGGGTGGAGCAGTTGGTAGCTCGTTGGGCTCATAACCCAAAG
>CAYWDY010000074.1:0-9543 GCA_964455985.1 uncultured Flavobacteriales bacterium | reverse complement strand
CGGCAATGGATTTAGGCACACCGGATTTCCCCAGTACCACTGCCCCTTTACCGATGGTGAGGTCTTTCTGTACACCCACTTGACCCCAAAGGATGACATCATCCTCAATAGTGACCACACCTGCGACTCCGACCTGAGCGGCAAACAGACAATTCTTACCAACCACGGTGTCGTGTCCAATGTGGACCATGTTGTCGAGCTTGGTTCCTTGGCCAATCACCGTGTCGGAAGAGACTCCTTTATCGATGGTGCAATTGGCACCTATCTCCACGTCATCATGGATGACCACCTTTCCGCAAGAAAACATTTTCTCATACCCTTCCGGACGGCGTTTGAAGTAAAAGGCATCGGCACCGAGCACACTGTTGGCGTGGATCACAACCCGATCCCCGATCTCGGTATGGTCGTAAATACTGACGTTGCTGTGAATGAGGCAATCCCGACCGATCCGGACGTGATGTCCGACGAAGGCCCCCGGCTGAATGACTGTGCCTTCGCCGATCACAGCGGTATCGCTGATGCGTGATTCACTGGGAGAGAATGTTCTGAACTTCTTGGCAATCGCATTATAGACCGAGAAAGGATCGGTATTGAAAAGCAGCGCTTTGCCTGCAGGCACTTCAACTTCTTTGTTGATGATCACAAAGGAGGCGGAGGAGGCCAACGCCTTGTCGTAATACTTGGGATGATCGACGAAGGTGATATCTCCGGATTCCACCTTGTGGATCTCATTGATGCCGGTCACCGAAAGTGAGCCGTCGCCCAACACAGTGGAGCCGGTAAGTCGGGCCAACTCTTCCAGCGGTACGGGTGAATGGAATTTCATCTCCCTCAAAAATACACAATGCCCATCACCTTCCCCATAGTCAAGCGGCCCGGATACTACGGCTTTTTCAACACTTCCCGAGGATAATTCCGGGAGCGGTTTTTAGTTCGTACTTTAGAGGCGATGCGCATAGCCGTTAATACCCGGATGTTGCTTCCTCACCGTCTGGAGGGGATCGGGTATTTCTGCCAGGAAGCATTCAGCCGCATCGTCCGGAATCACCCGGAACACGAATTCTACTTCCTGTTCGACAGGCCATTCGATTCCCGTTATCTCTTCGGACCCAACGTTCAAGGAATCGCCGTACCACCACCGGCGCGGCATCCGATTCTCTGGTACGCTTGGTACGAGTACGCACTACCCCGGGTCTTCCGTCGAATCAAGCCGGACCTCTTTGTTTCGCCAGACGGTTACGCTTCGTTACGCAGCCGGGTGAAAACGTTGACGGTCATCCACGACATCAACTTCGAACATTTTCCGAAAGACCTCCCCTTCTTCAACCGATCCTACTACCGGTATTTCTTCCCTCGTTTTGCGAGGCACTCCACCCGGATCGCTACCGTATCGGAGTTCTCTCGACAGGATATCGCCACGCACTATGGGATACCTGACTCCAAGATCGACGTAGTGTACAACGGCGTGAACACCGGTTTCAACCTGATGAACGAAGCCGATGCCCAGACTGTCCGTCAAGGACTCACCGGCGGTGCACCCTACTTCCTGTTCATCGGTGCGCTGCATGCCCGAAAGAACATCGTGAACTTGATGAAAGCGTTTGAACTTTTCAAATCCAAATCAGGCTTACCGCATAAGTTGGTTTTTGCAGGAATCCGCAGATGGTGGACACCGGACATGGAAAATTGCTTGCGGGACATGTCATTTCAAGACCACGTCTTGTTTACCGGTCGTGTAGAAGAGGCTGAACTACACCGTATCACAGGAGCGGCCTTTGCGGTGACGTACGTATCCAACTTCGAAGGATTCGGCATTCCTATTTTGGAGGGCATGCGATCGGGTGTGCCAGTCATCACCTCAAACGTTACATCGATGCCCGAAGTAGCCGGCGATGCCGCCCTATTGGTGGACCCCAAAAATCCGGAAGCTATTTCCCAATCGATGATACGCTTATGCGGAGATGAAGGATTACGATCGACGTTGATTCAACGAGGCTTGGTCAGAAGCGCAGATTTTTCGTGGGAGCATACCGCTCGTCATCTATGGGCAAGCATGGAAAAAACCCTTCAATCCTGACCCATGTTGAAGTCCAGACATCAAACCGTGGTTCAGGAAGCCGGCTGCGACGAAGCTGGCCGGGGATGTTTGGCAGGGCCGGTCTTTGCGGCCGCCGTCATCCTTCCTCCCGATTATAAAAACAAATCCATCAACGACTCCAAGCAACTCACGGAGGCCAAGCGGTACGCCCTGCGATCGGAGATTGAACGAGAAGCCATAAGCTGGTCCGTCGCCCAGGTGGACCACACCGACATCGACCGCATCAATATTTTGAATGCTTCCTTTCTGGCCATGCACCGAGCGGTTGAAGGTTTATCCGTAAAGCCCGGACTATTGCTGATTGACGGGAACCGGTTCAAGCCCTACCCGGGTATTCCACACCAGTGCATCATCGGCGGTGATGGCAAGTACCTCTCCATCGCTGCGGCTTCGGTGCTGGCCAAGACCTACCGCGACGACCTGCTGCTTAAACTGCACGAGGAATTTCCAAAATACGGATGGAAAGACAACAAGGGATACGGAACAGTGGCGCACCGCCAAGCCATTCTGGAGAACGGCCCCAGTCCGTACCACCGCACCAGCTTCCGACTAGTACCCGACCAGCCCATCACACCTTTTTAACATCACCGTGTAAATAGGTACCCGTGTGCCTCATGACCAAGGGCGGATGCTTGTCGTACATTTCACTCCATGAAACAATTGGTCCGGGGTGCTATCATCGCCTTGTTGGTCACGGTAGCTTCCGGTATCGCTTACTATTACTTCCAGCGCTATGCTGGCATGCTGTCGGATCCTCGTGATGCTATCAGTGGCGATGCGGCACTCATTCTGGAAGTTAACGATGCCCAATCCATAACCCAATCGTTGCACTCGTCTGCGCTATGGAAGACGATGCAATCCGACAGCGGTGTATTTCGTTTCCACACCCTCACATCCTCGATTGATTCCGTACTTAAGCAACACGAAGAAGGTAAATTATTCGGCAAAAACCACCTCGTCCTGCTCTCACTGCATCCTTCGGGAAACAGAACCTCCGAGTGGCTGCTTTCCACCAATCTGATTGCCGGATACTCAGAAGGCAAAGCCGTAGACTTATTGCAAAGCCTGATTCAACCAGACGGTTGGTCTGAACGGGAATTCGAAGATGTACGGATTTACGAGACGACATACCCGGGTTCTGAAGCCTGCTTCTGTATCTACCAAGGTATCCTTTGCCTGAGTCGCTCCTCTATCGTGATTGAGAATGCGATTAGGCAATTGCGCCACGGAGTTCCCCTGCGAAAACAAAAGAGCTTTACGGCGTTATCCTTCCCGTTTACCAAAGAGGGACAGGTAAACGCCTATGTTCGTTGGAGTGCCTTGAGCGAAATGATGAAGGACCGCAGTACGGCATTCGCTCCGGCATTATGGGAGGTCATGGGCACAAGCAACGAATGGATCGGAGGCAGGGTGCAAGCCAGTTCCTCCGCCATCGAATGGAAAGGAAATTGCTCCTCGTCCGACTCTACCTTTTTCGTGCCGCTGTTGCCTTCCTCGGACAACACTCCCGAGAAGCTATTGACTTACCTGCCGGATAATACCTGTTTTTTCACATGGTTGCCTTTCGACAGCAGCACACACACGTGGAAAAAACTCCGCAGGAACAGATCGCTGTTCTTACCACAAGCAACCCCTCCCCAAAACGGAACAGGCAAACTGGACGACCTAACCGGTGAATGTTGTTTTTTCCTGACCGAACCGACAACTTCCGACCTGGATAACACCATTTTCCTCGCCGTTCGATCCGATCAGATGGAGCGTTATTGGTCATCGTGGGAATCGCATCGGACCAATACCGGCGGATCAACGATGGAAAAATCGGGCATATTCACCCTATGCTCCACACCCGATACAGACCTGGTTCAAAAATGCTTCGGACGATTCGCTGCCGGCCTGCGATTCACCTGTTACATGCGTGTGAATGACGTGATGTTCTTTTCAAACAGCACGTCCAGCCTGCGAACTCTTACCACCTCCATCACGGGTAAAAAAAATATCGTGACTTCACGAAGCAGCGAGCTAAGCCGTTATATCAAATCAACGGCATGCGTTTCCCTCACCTACATCGACGCATCACGGATTCAACAGCCGGTAAAAAGTCTTCTGGAAGAATCCACGTCTGCCCGGTTGCTTAGAGAAGGTTCTCTGCTTCGCAACCTGGGGTCCGGTGTGATTTCCATCACCCGAAGAGGAAACCAATGGCCCTGTACCGTCAGGCTGTCCATGGCCCAGAAAAATATCGTTCCGGTCACACTGGCTTGGAGCACCGCCTTGGATACGGCCATCAGTCACTCACCACAGGTACTTTATACCCGGACCGGTCGTCAGTCTCCGATTATCCTGACGCAGGATATGCGGAACACCTTGTACATGATATTGCCCTCCGGAAGCATTCGAGTGAAAAAGCCACTGCCCGAGAGTATCGTAGGAACCATACTGCCTGTCGATTTCTACCGCTCGGGAGAGGCCGCTTTCGTCTTCACGACGTCTCATCAATTGTGGGTCATAGACCAAGACGGCAATAACATCGGCAACTTCCCCATTGAACTACCTGACAATACTACGTATGGACTTTACGGACTGACCGACAGCACTGGAATGGCTACACGGTATGTCATTCCTTGCGTTAACGGCAACGTATATGCCTATGAAACAGACGGCCGTCCGGTGGAATCATTCAGGCAGTCCGTCAAACTACCGCGCTTTGAATCTGCTCCCGTTGCGGCTTCACTGAACGGCTCCCTGTATCTCGCCGGTATTTCACCCAACCAAAAAGTATTCATCCTGGGACCGGACGGTAGAAGTCGATTAATTCCGCTCGAAGAAAAAGCCATCCGCCTGGGACGAATAATGGCCACCAGTGATTCAGGATTTCATTTCATAGCTCATACGGCGAGCGGAAAAATTCTGGAAATCGCCCCGGACTCCATGAACATTCGCACGCTGATGAGCGTGGATTCAGCACGGGAAGTCGGAGCACTGGGAGCAACCCGTCAAATCCTCACCTTGGATTCTTCCTCCATACGAATCACTGAACCTGAATCGGGCGAGAGTATGGTGATATCACTGCCTTCCACCGCCTGCCGTATGGCACATAGCCGGAACGATTTGTCCACCCATTGGTCCGTTTTCGACCCCGATAGAAATCTATTGTATTGGTACGATGTACACGGAAACTTATCGCCTGGATTCCCTGTCGCCGGCAACGGAACGTTTGACGAAATGATACTGCCTGGTCAATCCGGCATTTACCTGCTTACCTACTCCAACGAGGGAAGCGTGTTACTTTATAAATCCGAGGACTAGCAAAAATTACAGCCGATCAGCGCTGGAAGTATGGCTGTTGGTCTTGAGAAACGGGCGTGCGCTGTTTCCAATAGTCGAGCGTCACTACGGCGCCTTCTGGAGTGCGGAGCAACCGGCCGAAGATGGCATTGGTTGAATTGAAAGTCACATCAGAAACGCCTACGGTAAAGGTGGCCGGGACGGCAGGAGAAACCTCTCCTTCGGCAACAGGAACAGCTGCTTTGGGAGCAGGTGATGCCGTAACCACAACTGTATACCCGTTGAATTCCAAGATCTTCTTCAGGAATTCGACGCGTGACGGGTCCACGTTCTTTTCCACGATGGCGCATTTGACGCCGTCCAGGTCTTCAAAGAGATGATGTTGATTGATCGCCATAGCAAAGTTATCAGAGACCGTGACTGAGCGTCCGAATCCATTCGTACGCCGGTGAGTAGAAGCCCAACAGCAGGATGCCTGCCGTGCAAACGATCAGCGCCATACGCACTGAAAGACCGGGACTAAGTGGCATGATGGGGTCGTCCGACTTTTCCATGAACATGGCCCGGATAATGCGCAAGTAATAGTAGAGCGATACGACCATGTTGAGGGCAGCCATGATGAGGACCACGCTGTTCCACTTACCCGCGCCTGCTGTAAGCAAGAAAAACTTACCGAAGAACCCGGCCGTTGGCGGTATGCCCGCCAGGGAGAACAAGGCCAATGCCATCACCCATGACAATACCGGATTATTGGCATAGAACCCTTTCCAACTGGTGATGCTTTCGCGGGAGGTGGCTGACGACACCAACGTGATGACGCCAAAAGCGGCCAAGTTGGAGAAGATGTACACCAAGAAGAAATAAAGCACACTCGCCATTCCGTCGGTTGAACTGCCGGAGATACCGATCAACAGATAACCCACTTGAGCCATAGAAGAAAAGGCGAAGAAGCGCTTCAAATTTTGTTGCCGGATGGCCATGAGATTACCAACCGTCATGGTCACGATTGCCAATGTCACCACGGCGGAGTACCACACGTACGACAACGGATGGAAAAGTGTGTATAACACACTGACCAAGGCAAACGCCATGACCCCTTTGGAAACCACAGACAAGAACGCAGTGACCGGAACCGGAGCACCTTCGTACACGTCAGCAGTCCAGAAGTGAAAAGGAACGACAGACAATTTGAATGCGAACCCGGTGAAGATCATCAGGAAGGCCATCACTTGAAGCGATGATCCATTAAGCAGCGAAGGAATCTCAGCAAAAGAAAGCGTTCCGCATGTTCCGTAGAGCAAGGATATGCCGAACAACATGATGCCAGAAGACAGTGCCGAGCTATAAATCATTTTCATGGCGCTCTCTCCGCTTATCCGCTTATCCAAGTCGAAGTTGCAAAGGGCAGCCAAGGGAATGGAAGCCAACTCGAGCGAAAGGAAGAACATCAGGAAGTTGCCGCTCGACAAGAGGAAAAACATACCCAACAAGGTGGACAATACCAGCATGTAAAATTCAGCCGGATGTCGGTGCCCTTTCAACCAAGGTGAACCGGTTAGGGAAACGATCCATGTGGCCAGTAGCAACAAGGATTTCTCCAGCAGAATGAGCCTTGAACTCAGGACGGTTCCACCGAATTGACTGCCTTCGGGGACCGGCATGAAAATCATCAAACCGAGTGCAACAGGCAGGGCGATATTCATGAATCCGCAGATCGCTCCGGGTTTCTCCCAAACGCCGGCGATACGCACCAGCAACAGGGTGAACAACAAGAACGTGATCGCCAACTCAGGCAGAAGGAAGTGCAACAGTTCGTTCATGTCAGAGCGGTAATATGATGCGTTGGAGTTGTTGAGCCAGCTTCTCCGTACCCGGCATGATCAGCTGATTGATCAGGAATGGAGTGATTCCAAGGACCAGGATGCCTGCCATGAGCACAACGGCTGCGGTCCTCTCGTACCAGTAAGCATCCTTGAACGACAGAAAAGCGGCGGAACGCGGAGCACCCATGATGGACGATCCGATGGCTCGAAGAATGTATACGGCAGTGACAACGATGGACATGCAACTGAGCACTGTCATCACGCGGTACGCGGTACCTGATCGTTCCCAAGAACCGACGAACACCGTCATCTCTGATACAAAACCGGACAAGCCGGGAAGACCCAACGAACAGAGTCCGGCCAGGAAGAACAGCGTCGAGACGAACGGCATGCTTTTCATGACACCGCCCAACTCCTGGACCTTTCGGGTGTGGGACCGCTCATACAACATGCCTATGGCGGCGAAAAAGAGCGCGGTCATCAAGCCGTGGGAAACCATCTGCAATACCGCTCCTTGAATGGAAGTCTTCGTCATCATCCCAATACCAAGCATCACGAATCCGCAGTGGGATACCGAGGAGTATGCGTTGATGTACTTAAGGTCTGTCTGCATCATGGTGGCGAATGCACCGTACAAAACCGCTATGGTAGAGAGCACCACGATGATGTATGAATAGTGATGTGCCGCTTCCGGCATCAGGTACATGGCTACACGCAGGCAACCGTAACCGCCCAGCTTCATGGAAATACCTGCCAAGAACATGGAAGCGGCAGTAGGCGCGCTGGAGTGACCATCGGGGACCCAGGTATGAAAAGGAAACAAGGCGGTGAATACGCCAAAGCCCAAGAACAGGAAGGGGAAGAAAAACAGTTGATCCTGAACAGGCATCACCCGACCTGACAGCTGAGCCAGATCAAACGACATCGAAGTTCCCGTTCGAAGGTATACTCCCAATAGACCGATAAAAATGAGCGCGGACCCACCCATGAGCATCAAGGCCAATTTGTTGGCACTGTACTCTTTCTTACCGCTTCCCCAGATACCAATCAGCAGGTATTTAGGTATGACAGCTAGCTCGAGGAAAAAGAACTGAAGAAATAGATCCTGAGCAATGAAGAATCCGTAAGCGCCGGCGCTGAGAAAACAGAGAAGGAAGAAAAACTCGCGGGGCATTCGCTCCACCTTCCATGAGACCAGCACCGCCGCCAATACGACAAGAGCGGTAAGACCAATCATAGAGAGTGCGATACCATCGACACCGACCAAGTATTCGATATGCAAGGACGGGAACCAGGACATACGATCCTGAAATACGAAGGAGTCCGTAGCCGGAGTTTGAAGGTACAGTGCAAACAGCCAGAATACCAGGAACAGCTGGGCGACAGCACCGGCCAAGGCGATGACACGGGGAGCCACCGGGCGAAGAACCAATACCAGCAGGGCCGTGAGTGCAGGAAGGAGGAAAAGTAGGGATAGGTTCATGGCGTGCCGATCAATAGATGAAGTACATGTAAACGACAATCAGGGCCAACACACCGAAGATGAACCAAGCGGCATACGCCTGCATACTACCTGATTGCAAATCACTGATACTCTCGGAGCCTGTCTCTGCGGCTACTCCCAGGGTATTTACCGTGCCGTCGACCATATTCCGGTCGAACCAGGCAGCCGGTGCAGCGAGGAACCGGAAGATGATCCTCTTTGTGATGAACATATATACCTCATCAATATGGAATTTACTTCGAGCCGAACGGTAGAACCCTCCGAAGAGCTGCGCCATTTTATCCGGGAGACCGGAAGGGTTGCGGTAGAACGTCATCGCCAATAGAATTCCAGCCACGGACAACGACACTGGCAGTACCGAGAAAGCGATGTCCGTATGTAACTCTACAGGCATTCCACCAAAACTGACATACTTGCCGAAGTCAATGAACCCGACCGAAACCGAAGCGACAGCCAACAGGAGCAACGGAATCGACTGGAAAATATCGCCATCATGGGCGTGATGGTGGTCACGTTTCGGGCCGTGAAAGATCCCGAAGTAGAGACGGAACATATAGAACGACGTAAGCGCAGCAGTGATTATTCCGATCCAATAGATAGCAGGATGCGTCAGGTGAGCACTGTGCAGAATCGCTTCCTTACTGAAGAAGCCTGCGAAAGGAGGAATCCCGGCGATAGCGAGGCAGGCGATGAGGAAGGTAATATGGGTAATGGGCAAATGCTTCCGTAGTCCGCCCATGTCTGAAAGGTCGTTGCTGTGAACGGCATGGATGACTACACCCGCTCCCAAAAACAACAAGGCCTTGAACATGGCATGCGTGAACAGATGGAAT
>CAYWDY010000073.1:504-10132 GCA_964455985.1 uncultured Flavobacteriales bacterium | reverse complement strand
GCGCTGTTGGCAGGTTACGGCTTCGTGGATGAATATTTTGAAGTGTCCAAACAACTGGATGTATTCTCCACCATGTACCGGGAATTGAATCTGTATTATGTCGACCCGACGGACCCGGGAAAACTCATGCGTACCGGAATGGATGCTATGCTTAAATCGCTGGATCCCTACACCACCTTCATCCCAGAATCCGAAATGGAGGATTTTCGTTTCCTGACCACCGGCCAGTACGGAGGAATCGGTGCGGTCATTCGTCAAAAGGGTGACGAGGTGGTGATCAGCGAGCCGTACGAAGGCTTCCCTGCGCAGCGTGCTGACTTACGCGCCGGTGACGTGCTGTTGGAGGTTGATGGCCATTCGCTCGCCGGCAAAAAGACCGATGAAGTCAGTCGGATGTTGAAAGGCGCACCGGGCACCACCTTGGTGCTGACTCTCCGTCGACCAGGCATGAAAGAACCCATGAAACAGTCGTTGGTCCGCGAAGAGATCAACGTCAAGAATGTGCCTTTCTATACGACCCTGCACGACAGCATTGGCTACCTCAAGCTCACCGGATTCACGGAGAATGCCAGCAAGAATTTGGCAGCGGCCATAGCTGACATGGAGAAAAACCATTCCGTGAAAGGACTTATTCTGGACTTGCGGGGTAATCCCGGCGGACTACTGCAGGAGGCCGTGAACGTCTCGAACCTGTTCCTTCCAAAAGGGGAACTGATTGTTTCTACCAAAGGAAGGATGAAGGACATGGACCGCAGCTATGCTGCGACCCAGGATCCCGTGGCTGGAAAAATTCCTGTCGTCGTGCTCGTAAACAGCGGATCCGCCTCCGCTTCTGAAATCGTTTCCGGAGCGTTGCAGGACTTGGACCGCGCTGTCATCGTCGGACAGCGGACTTACGGAAAAGGACTGGTGCAGTCCACTCGTCCATTGTCCTACAATGCACAACTGAAACTGACGACCGCCAAATACTATATCCCCAGCGGAAGATGTATCCAAGCGGTCGATTATTCCCATCGGAATGCAGACGGAAGTGTCGGAAAAATACCGGACTCGCTCATGCATACTTTTCAAACCCGAGCCGGACGAACCGTGATGGATGGAGGTGGCATTTTACCTGACGTGATCACCACCAGCCGGACGTATAGCCCTATCACCGGTTCACTCCTTGGCAAAAGTCTGGTTTTCGATTACGCCACGTATTACCGGACCAAACACGATTCGATTTCACAGAACTACGAAGTAGTACTTACGGTAAATGAATGGCTCGATTTTCAGTCTTTCATTCACGATAAGGAATACGACTACCGCACGAAAAGCGAATCATCGTTGGACGAATTGAAAAAAAATGCTCAGGAAGAGGCTTACTTGAGCGATGCGGAAGTTGAACTCAAAGCGCTGTCAGACAAACTGGAGGTGGCCAAGCAAAAAGACTTGGAGAAAAACCGACAGGAAATACTTTCGGTCTTGGAAGAAGAAATAGCCACACGCTACGGCTACCAGCAAGCACGATACCGAACCTCCATCCAACACGACGAAGAAGTAAAAGTAGCCTTGGAGATTTTAGGAAATCCATCCCGGTATGACTCTTTATTGACCGCTGCCAAACCACGATGAACCTACTGATACTTCGTCGCCTACCCGCTGTCTTCCAGCCACGTCCGCTCCTGATGATCGGGCTTAGCTTGTTGTTGATCGGCTTGCCGTTATCGTTGTTTCTCACCAGTCTCTCCCAGTTCTTTCTCGCCGGCAGTTTCTTCTTGGAGGGTGACTGGAAAGAAAAGTTCCGCCGCTTTTTTCGAAATCCAATAGCCATGTCCTTGGCAGGCCTCTGGCTGTTCCACGTTGTAGGACTACTCTGGTCACACGATTTGGTTCAAGGCTGGAGAGACGTCCGAATCAAACTGCCTTTGCTGGTTTTACCGGTGATCATGGCCGGAAGCGGTCCGTTGGAAAAACCATCGTTCCGTTTTCTACTTAAACTTTTTATCGCGGCCGTAACGGTCGCATCGCTGATCCATGCCGTCATCCTTTGGGGATGGACCTCGCATCCGGTGCAGGATGTCAGGGACATTTTCATATTCAACATATCACACATCCGTTTTTCACTCTTCACCGTACTGGCCATCAGTTCTGCGGTAATGCTCGCACGCAAAGATGAAATCAAGGAGGTAATGGTAACGGCGCTGCTGGTACTGTGGCTTACCGCCTTCCTCTGGATGGCAGCGCTAGCCACCGGGTTACTCATTCTGTTGGCCCTGTCGCTCACGGGTTTAGGTTACTGGAGCATACAACGCTGGAAAAAATCTTGGCAACGGATCGTACTGCTTTCGACCGTCACCCTCCTTATCATCGGAAGCTGGCAGAAATTTTCCAGCCGCCAACCGGACATTTCATCCAAGACCTACGCTGATCCTGAAAAAGTCTATTCACCTTCCGGCACGTACTACCTGAACGAACCAGATCGTACCGAAGAAGAGAACGGCTACCGGGTTTGGTGCTACATCAGCGATCCGGAATTACGCGCTGCTTGGAATACACGAAGTACCACCCCCTTTGATTCGCTGGACGGACGCGGGCAACCGCTACGCACCACCCTCATCCGGTTTCTCAGCTCAAAAGGATTGAAGAAGGATTCGGTAGGCATGACGCAGTTGTCTGACGAAGAAATCACCGCCATCACCCGAGGACTGGCCAATGTCCTCTACCTCGATCTGTCTCCTATCGAATTGCGTTTGCAGGAGACGTTTTGGGAATGGTCGGCCTATCGCAGTCGGGGCGATGTCAACGGACACTCGTTGGCACAACGGCTGGAGTATTGGGGAAACGCTGCATGGGTTATTCGTCATCATCCGTGGCTGGGAGTAGGCACCGGTGACCTACCGGACCAACTGTTGAACGCCTACGAAGTACGTCAAAGTCCACTGACCGATAAGTACCGGTTGCGTTGTCACAACCAATACTTGGCCGTAGGAGTCGCCTTGGGCGTGATCGGCCTTTCCTATTTTATTGTTGTACTGCTGCTGCCGTTTTTCAGTACCGTTAAAACCGACGTATTGTTCTGGGGATTTTGGCTGATCGTTGTACTCTCGATGTTTACAGAGGACACCCTGGAAACTCAGCCCGGCGCTACTTTCTTTGCGCTGTTCATGGCCTTGTTCCTTTGCAGCAGAAACGTGAGCTCAGCGCCAGAAATAGATTCGAAGAAAAGTTGATCAGCTCTTCGGATAGTGCTCGATGGTTTTACGTGCCATCTCGTGGTAATCGAAGCCTTTGACGTATTCCATCGCTTGTTCCCGTAAATCTTCACGCAGATCGTTATCAGCGAGAAGTCGAATGACTTTCAGCGCCAGGGCGGCGCCGTCTCCCACAGGAGCAAGCAATCCCGTTGTACCGAAGTGTACGATTTCCGGCAAGCCGCCGGCATCCGTGGACACCACCGGTACGCCTGCAGCGAAGGCATCTAATACAATCGAGCCTAACCCTTCAGTTGAAGAGGTCATCAGGAAAACATCCAACGATTTCATGACTGGGACGATATCTTTTTGATGTCCCAACAAATGAATCCGCTCCTGCATGCCGAAACGGTGAATCTGTTCCCGAATCTTGTTCTCCTCCGGACCGGATCCTGCAAGTACAAAATGTACATCAGGCATGAGCGCGTGTACGGCCGCTGCCGCTGATACAAACGTCAGATGATCCTTGTGGTCAGCCAGAGCGCTGATGTTTCCCACCAGTATGGTATTATCCGAAAGACCTAGTTCCCGACGAAGCAGAGACCGGTCGATAGGAGTACTCATTCGTTTCACGTCGATACCGTCGTGAACTACGCACAGCTTTTCATGCTGCCTGATGGCAGGCGCTGCTACTTCCAGTACCTTTTGACTCACGCAGATGATCTTGTGAATGGAGCGATGATTGTATTTCCAAGACGAGAAAATAGTCGAGGAGACCGGAAAATCAACCCGACGGCTTACGACAATCGGTACCTTGACTCCGAATAGCAGTGCCGCAACGATGGAGGCGCTGTGCGCATGAGAATCGTGGGCGTGGATACACGTATAGGTTCCTTGGCGGATGATGCGAGCAATAGCACGAGAAAGGGAAAGTCCGGAAAGGCCATACCGATGAAAGGTGATGACAGGGACTTTCGATGCCTCCAGCCAGCTGGCCATGCGTGACCCTTCGCGGCAGATGACCTGCTGCGGTACTCCCCGTTCAGCCAACGCTTGAATCAGGTAGGCAGCTTGTTGTTCGCCGCCCCGCCAACCGGATGGAGTGACTATGTGCAGGATGTTCATGCTTCTTTTCTTTGACCCATACGGGCTACTTGTTGGTACTTCCACCGTACGCCGCGCGCGCTGTTCCAGGCGATTTTCCATCCGGCCCGACCATCCAGAAAGCCGGCCAGTACGATATAATGCTTCACGAATCTAGCCACCGCTTTGATGATGGGTTGAAGCGGGAAAGTAGTCGCACCACGTCGATAGAGTTCTTCCGCACCGATACGGCTGAATCGCTCGATCTGACGGAGGTGTTCGGTTTCGGAATAATAACTGTAATGAAGAAGATCGCCGTCTAAGCGACCCAACCGGGTACCCGGTTTCAGACGGAATTCATCGTGCGGATTGGTCCCTGCCCATTCGCCACAATCGTTGCGGAACAAACGGACCTTGCGATCGGGGTACCATCCTCCGTGTCTGACCCAATGACCGCAGTATTGGGTCAGGCGGTTCATCATCAACGCATCCAGACCACCGGACTGCTTGAAGGCCAACAGCGATTTCGCCAATTCTGGTGAGACGGCTTCATCAGCATCCAAGGAAAGTACGTATTCGAATTTCGCCTGAAGCCGGGCGTAATTCTTTTGCTCGATGTATCCTGCAAACGGATGCTGAAGGAATCGCACCCCTTTCTTGCGGCAAATAGCTTCTGTCCGGTCGGTAGAAAAAGAATCGACGACTACGATTTCATCGGCGATTCCTGCCAACGAATCAACGCATCGGGCGATGTTGCGTTCCTCGTTGAAGGTGATGATGACGGCGGACAGGTTCGGCACGGTAAACGAATTCCTTCGGATACGGAAATGAGGCAACAGGGTTTCCACAACCATTATTCGGGATAGAAAAACCAAAAACGAAACCGTTTGAATCTTATTCCGTTATTGCCGCTTGACACGACCCTGTTGGGTCTAATCATGGACCATTCCGAAACCCTACGACTGCTTCGAGCCGGCGATGTTAGCACCCTGGCGCGTACCCTGACGTGGGTGGAGAACGAGCTGCCTGGATCCAAGGAGTTGCTCGAGCAACTGGAGCCACGGGAGAATACCGCTGTCATCGGATTTACTGGGCCTCCGGGCGCCGGCAAAAGCACGCTGATCAATGCCCTGATCGGTCATTGGACGTCAAGCGGAAAACGCATCGCGGTTCTGGCGGTAGATCCGACCTCCCCATTCAACTATGGATCGCTGCTGGGTGATCGACTTCGCATGGCGGAACACTTCAACCACCCCGGGGTTTTCATCCGCTCTGTCGCTACACGCGGATCGTTGGGTGGCCTCTCTGAAAAAGTCATTGAAATGGTCGATGTCATGCGCTGCGCGGATTTCGACATCATTCTGGTGGAAACGGTCGGGGTAGGTCAGTCGGAAGTAGAAATTGCCGGACTGGCCGATACGACGGTCGTGGTGGTGGTACCGGAAGCGGGTGATGAAATCCAGACCCTGAAATCAGGAATCATGGAGATTGCGGACGTCTTTATCGTCAATAAATCAGATCGGGATGGAGCCGATGCCTTGGTTCGCGCCTTGCGGCAGCTGACAGTCGACCCGCGACCGGACGGTTGGACCATACCGGTCCTCAAAACCTCGGCAGCCCGGCAACAGGGAATCGAGGAAGTTTCCCAATCTCTGGCTGATCACGTGGCTTCCAAGGCCATCAATCGGAAGAAAATGCAATTGCTGGCCGAAAAAGCCTTCCGACTGATCCAGCAAAAACGGATGAGAGACGTCACCAAAACCGATTTGGTCAGCGCCTTGGAGAAGGCTCAGGAACGTGGTGATTTCAATCTGTACAGGTTCGTATCCAAGTACTGAGTCGATTTCGAAGGAATGGCAAATAATCGTACTTTCAACCCTTTGAAACCAAACCGCTTTTACGGTCGATGAATCCAAGATCTACCCTCGCCTTTAACATCCTATTGGTCGCCATCAGTCTGCTAACGATGTCGACCGTTTCTGCTCAGGTATTTTGGTCAGAGAATTTCGGTCAAACCGCTGCCGGAGCCTGCGACCAGGGAAACCTGGCCAACGGATTCATATCCTCCAACGGGGTTTGGCAAATGACGGACCTTGTTGCCCCGGATCCCTTCGCCAATACCTGGTACATCAGTGCCGCAGAAGCAGGGCTTCCCAGCGGCAGTTGCAACATCGGTGGCTGTTGGAATGCCCCTTCAGAAACAAACCGCAGTCTGCATATCGGGACCGTAGTAGGTGCCCCCAATGTGATTTGTCCGACCGGCGATTGCGGAGCCTTGTATGATCCGGGTGGATTCCAGCCCAACGTCGTGGCCTGTGACCGTAGGATCGAGAGTCCTGTCATCGACTGTTCGAACCGAACCAGTGTTCAACTGACCTTTGACTACCTGATGAACGGGGAGGCGAATGACTACTGCACCGTTGAATACTTTGACGGCACGGTATGGACCCAGATCGACCAACCGCCTACCACAACTATTTGCGGAACGGGAAATGGAACGTGGACTTCACGTCTGCTCAGCCTTCCGCTTTCTGCCGATAACAATCCTTCGGTCAAGATCGGTTTCCGCTGGCGCAACGACAACGGCGGTGCGGGGGTGAATCCTTCGGTAGCTGTTGACAGCATCCAACTGATCAGCATCTCGGCACCGACCAACTCGAACTTCTTTGCCTCAGACAGCGTCATCTGTGCCGGCGATTGCATCAGCTACACCGCACAGACGGATGCCGCCACTGCGTGGTCCTGGATTTTTGTTGGCGGAAATCCGGGCACCTCTACAAGCCAGAACCCGACCAACATCTGCTACGCCAGTCCCGGGTTCTACACTACGATCATGATCGCGTACAGCGCCACCGGAAATGACACGGTGACCAAGTCCAACTATATCAATGCCATCGCTTGTACAGGTCCGGTTGCCGATTTCAGTGCATCGGATACTTCGTTCTGCGAACGGTCTTGCATTGATTTCTTCGACAATTCCATCAATGACCCCAACCGGTGGGAATGGCAATTCCCGGGTGCATTCCCGGTTATAGCGTCCAACGCTCAGAATCCGGTAGGAATTTGTTACCCTACCCCGGGCACGTACGACGTGTTACTCATCGTGGAAAACGATTTCGGCATCGACTCGTTGCTGAAATCCGTTTACATCAATGTGGAAAGCTGTCCGGTCCCCGATGTCAACTTCTCTGCCAGCTCGTTGACCGCTTGCGCCAACGAGTGCATCTATTTCCAAGACCAGACGTCCTTTACCGACAGCACCTCGACTTGGAATTGGTATTTCCCCGGTGCGCTCGTGGATACCTCTAGTCTTCAGCAACCCGGCTGTATCCGTTATGACCATGACGGATATTACGACGTGCAACTGATTGTCACCAATCAATACGGGTCGGACACCTTGGTTCTGTATTCGTACATCAAGATTGAAAGTGTACCCACGGCCTTTGTCGGTCCCGACACGGCCATGTTCTTTGGCAACAGTTACCAGCTTTTAGCTGGAGGCGGTATCAATTACATCTGGACGCCGGCGATAGGCCTTGACGATCCATTGGTCTCTGATCCGATCGCCACGCCGAATGAGACTACCACCTACACCTGCACGATTTCCGACACCAGCGGTTGTCGCACCATCCGCCAGGTGACCGTGACCATTCTCCACAACAACGACTTTTTCGTACCGACAGCCTTTTCACCCAATGGCGACGGACGCAACGACTATCTGTTCGTGAGAGGAAACAATTTGCGCAACATGCGCTTCTCTGTCTTTGACCGCTGGGGCGTCAAACTCTTTGAAACCGAAAGCACGTTCAACGGTTGGGACGGTACGTTCAAAAACAAAGCGGTGGATCCCGGAGTATATACTTGGGTGCTCTCCCTGGAGTATGATGATAATACGTTGCTGACAGAAACCGGTACCACCACGTTATTGCGCTGACCCATGAAACGAACGAAACTACTCCTCCTTCTGGCCGCCGTTTGGTGTTTGTCTGCTGCTCCAGTAAAGTCGCAAGACATCCATTTCTCCCAGATGTATAACACACCTCTGAACCTGAATCCTGCCTTGACAGGTAACTTCGACGGTGTGGTGCGCGCCTCCAACAACTACCGCAGCCAATGGTCTTCGCTTGGTAAAGGTTATAAGACCCTTCAGTTGTCTGTAGATGCTCCCCTCAACAAAGAGCGTGGATCGAATCGTTATTTCGGTGGTGGCTTATTCATTTATCAGGATAAAGCAGGATCAGCACAGTTCAAACAGACTGCCGCTCTGGCTTCCTTCGGTAGGATTTCAAGCTGGCATACGTCAATGGTCGTTTGACTTTTCCAGCGCCACCTGGGATGAGCAATGGAACGGCGACAGTTATGACCCTTCGATTCCTACTACCGAGGTCATCCAACTTCCGACTTTTTCATACGTAGATTTTAACGCCGGCCTCAACTACCGCTATGCCGCGGATGAATTCAACTCCGTGGATGCCGGCATCAGCATGTACCATATCGGCTCGCCCAATGCGACGTTCTTCACGAACGAAGACAATGCGTTGTTGAATCGCATAACGATCCACGGCAGCGGTGATTTCTCGTTGAACGATGAACGGGTCACCTTTGTAAACCCCCGTCTGTTGGTTCAGTTTCAAGGCAAAGAGAAGACCATGGTGTTCGGCGGATACTTGCGTAATAAACTCCGTTTGAGATCGATCTATACCGATTTCCAGAAAGAAATCTTCTTCGATTGGGGAATGTTCTACCGCCTCAACGAATCCATCATCGCATCGACGCGCGTGCAATACCATGCGTTCGGCCTGGGTCTGTCCTATGACTTCGGCGTCGGCGCCCTTGGCAAGATGACCAGCGCGAACAGCTGGGAAATCGCTCTAAGCTATGTCATGCCGGTGCCTCGTGGTCAGCGTGCGCGCTATGGCAGCCGGATTCCAAGATTCCTTTAACAGAGATCTAACCCATAAAAAAAAGCGACCCTGCCGGTCGCTTTTTTTATTCCTGATAATATACGCGCTTGACCCGTTGGGAAATCCCGGTCAATATCTCGTAGGGAATCGTGCCTACCAGCCTGGCCATATCGGAAACAGGAAGCTCCGGTCCGAAGACGATGACATCATCCCCTTCCTTGGCCTGTATATCGGTGATATCAAGCATACACATATCCATGCATACATTTCCTACAATGGGAGCCAGTTTCCCATTGACCAGCATCTTACCTACGCCGTTGCTTAACCGTCGGCTGATACCGTCTGCATACCCGACAGCTACTGTAGCGATGACTGATTCGCGTCGAAGGATGCCTTTTCGGCCATAACCCACGGTCTCTTGGGCCGGTACATTTTTGATCTGACTGATGGTGGTACGTAGAGTGGCCA
>CAYWDY010000073.1:0-494 GCA_964455985.1 uncultured Flavobacteriales bacterium | reverse complement strand
CTGCAACTGCTGCTGCTCGTGCTTGGTGGAAGCGAAGCCATACAGTCCGATACCGATACGAACCATGTCGAATTGCGCTTCTCCAAAGCGGAGGATGCCCGAAGAGTTCAAGGCATGCCTGAGTATCGGATAGGAGAAGGCCTCCTGAAGCTGGTCGCTCATGGAAGTAAACCGCTCGAACTGTCGAGCGGTGAACCCATCGTGCTCGGCTTCGTCGCTAGCCGCCAGGTGTGTGAAGACAGACTGAATATGAAGGTTCTTGTTGTTACGAATCCGTACGATCAACTCTTGTATTTCGCGTTCTTCAAAACCTAACCGGTGCATACCGGTATCCAGTTTCAAGTGGATCCGGAACGGATCTCCGGTGTGAGACTTTAGCGATTCATTCAGCTGATTGAGCAGCCTGAAGTTATAGATCTCCGGCTCGAGTTTATAGCGAAGCATCGCATCGAAACTCTGCACTTCCGGATTCATAACCATGATGGGCAAAGTGA
>CAYWDY010000072.1:9570-10291 GCA_964455985.1 uncultured Flavobacteriales bacterium | reverse complement strand
CGTAAATACTCCTTACAAGGAAATATAAACAGAAGATCATAAAACACTGGAAAAGACATTCTTGTGAAAATGTATTTGTGTACCATAAGGTTAAGGGGAATATAGAGTAGATTATTGAGGACAAGATGCCGACTCGATAATTAAATATCAAATGACCGATCTTAAATATGTATATACCACTAATCGTAGAAATAAATAACTGAATGATGATTAGAGCAGTGTTCCAGCCGTCACCAAAACATATTTTCATCAAGCCTACAAAGGTTGAATATAATGGTGATGCAACAAATCTCGGCAACTCAAAATTAAAATTGAAATTAGCTGCCTTGCTCAATCCAAAATCAACAAGCCAATAAGAATCAGGTTGTAATTGATAGTTGTTGTAAAAGCCATTAAGGAAAATGAACCCTAATCTTGTGGTTAGGTGTAATAGAAATAATAGTAGAATGCTTTTTCTCATTTCTTTCGAATAATAATATTTAGAGTTCAATTAATAATTGCAACACGCAAGATAAAAGAAAATGATAGTTAACTCTAATTGGGGGTTAAAATCAAAGTATTTGTGTTGAGATTTATAAATATTCACAACTTAGCCTTAAGCAATGACATCGAAAGTAATTATGTTCAAGTGTATTAAAGCGAAAATAGAAAACGGTCGCCTACTAGGGATCCACAAAAGCACCATCACCAACAGCAGCGGATATAGGAGCAATTATACTTC
>CAYWDY010000072.1:6283-9560 GCA_964455985.1 uncultured Flavobacteriales bacterium | reverse complement strand
TTCTGCACGAACAACATCTAATAATTATTTTCCCGATTGTACGCAGGAAATAATGCATGTGCGACAAAAATTTCGAAAATGAATCAGCTTCTCAGTAGGCAAAATAGCCAAGGTGAGGATCTGGATCATATAAGTGAAATTAAGCTTTGAGATAGTCAAAATAATGTTTTTACAAAAGGCACTTTCAACTAGTACAGAAAAAATAGTTAACGGAAAGTGGGAAATAAGTGCTTCAACGGCTGGAAAATATGACGGATAAATAACTACAGACTCTTTTAAAATACAGAAAACGAAAATGAAATCCGGGTTAATATGAACAAAACAAATGTATCTTTCCGTGGCAAATCACATTCAAAATACGTCTGATAATGTCCTAAAGAGATAACAAATTAGGATTATAAAAATGGTTTGATGAATAACAAAAGATACAAAACAAGTCTTCAGTTGATACTTTACAGGTTCGCTTTCTATACCTTTATAGTGAAAGTTAATATCCGTTCAAGGGTTCAGATTTATACATTTTAGGAATTTAAGGCTAGGCTCTATCGCAATTTGATTAATACACTGATATTTGATAAAAGCCCGGATTTCTTTTTACACTTAGGTGTACTTGAGTAATAGACGGCTATAAATTATTTCACAAGACTCTTATGTCTAAAGACAAAGGGTCAGTAAAAAGGCTAAAATGGATATTAAAATAAAATTTCCATATGGAAATCGCGAATGAATATCATCCTAACGAACAAATCGCCAAATCGCAGCAAAAATTAATAAGCGAAAAGCGATAAAATTAACCGTAAATCCACCGACCAGGTATTTAGTCAGAACTAGACGTAGTGCTTAGTAGTAGAAAAAGCAATTCTATATTTAGATAGCTGTTAAAGATTTGTAAAAATAATTATGCATTTGGTGTTTAATGTGTTGTGCATAAATTTCATAAATAGATATTAATGACAGACCTAATACATAATTTACATATAAATAAGCGTTACGAAGAAGTAAATGCATTACGAGAAATTGTAACCCTCCCCTAATTCGGACTGAAGTTGAAGTTGTATTTAACATGGCCTAGTTCTTTTTTTGTAATTCTGCGGTTTATCGGATGACCGATAGGCGGATATACCTTGCTTCGCCTCCTTTGTATTTCAATACTACTATATAAAGTCCTCCGGGCCACGTGCTGACATCGGTTACAAATGAATCGGAGGACGAGGCGTAATGAAGGGCACCGGAAACAGTCCGCACTTCCATACCGACGATATGTTCATCGTTTGCCAGTTTAAAACGGTCGGTGGTTGGATTGGGATAGAGGTAAGGTTCGCTAGATAGGCCAGGCTGTATGATACCTGTAATCAGGTTGCTGCTACCCGGTGTAGAGAGCCCTTGCCATACCATGGGTCGTACACCATCCGGTAGGCACCCCATAGACCTGTCTGCCATCATCGGTCCAAAGCTCACCGAATCCAGTAAACGGTAGCTCTCGCCGTTGAAGTAGGAGACAAACAATTCTTCACCGGCAATACCACTCAGCTTGAAGTTCATATGGAAAGGCCCCTGTGATTTGTCCTCATCCGCCCATAATAGAAAGAAACCGTTACCGCCAATCAAGGTATCTGGCAGTTCCCATTTTCCGGGATTGCTAACGGTATCGGAAATGCAAATACGTGACCAGGGCTGTGGGTTCGACAGCGGATTATACAATTCCATCCAGTCATCGAATTCTCCGGCTTCGTCAGCAACAGTGGACGTATTGCTGGACATCCATTCATTGATTTTCACGAAAGGTATTCCGGTCGTTATGGCCGACTTCCACCCGCTTCTCGGTTCGCGTCCGGTAAGACCGGTCACATCGGTATGTTCGATGAAATAATAAAGCGTGTCTGCCAGAGATACACCGGCAAAGGCACCGTAGTAACCGTCATTGGGCAGATAATCGCGGTGTTGTCCGTCGTCATAGAACGGGGAGGTTTGAAGTGATCCGGAATTCCATCGGTAGGAGAGAGATATATTGCTCAGTGGCCCGTCGTCCTCAATCCAGGTACGGATAAAAACAGAATCGCCTGCCACAGGAAATCGGGGAACATGCCTTGTTTCACTGAATAACGGTGGAATGGGTGCGGCATTCACTTGCGAAAGGCTGGCTAGCTGTCGTCCTTGTATGAATGGTTTGATGCCGTCTTTCACATGTGCGCCCCACGACTGATCAAAACTGTTCAGAAAATCCTGATAGGTGAAACCGTAATCCAGGGAATGAAAAGGGTCGTTCAAAACAAAGGGTGAAATCAGATTGCGAATCGAATCGATGCGGGGGAATGAGACGGCTGTGTCTCCCATACGCGTCAGAAGCTGACCGATAAAGAAGGACAATCGATCGCGGTATTCTGGAAAGGTCAAAAGCCGTCGGATAAGAGCCCGGTTGCCCGTGGCAGGTATCCAGTTGTTCAAATCCCGTGTTTTCCAATCGATGTTGAACCAGTCGATGCCAAAGGTATTGTCGGTATCATACGGCAGGTACTCAAATTTTCCAGTTTCAGGGTTGAAGTACAGGTAGAAGTTGTTGATATTGAAAAAGTAGTCGTCCCAATTACCGGTCGATATATCAGTAGCATAGGCTCGAAGCAGGGCATTCACATTGAGGATGCTCTCGATGGAATCTCTGAATTGATTCGTAGTGCTGTTATTCAGTATTTGGATGAAATGGGCGAGGTCTGAATAATCGTCGGCAGCGAGATTTGTCTGAAGTTCATACACGCGTCGTGAGCTTCCCAATTTATAATCGTTCGGATTCGAACTGATGAAGGCAAGGTCTGCCGGGTAGGTGCATTTGTACAGATTACCTTCTTTGTTTCCAAATCTGGATTTGATGAAGTTTTCATCCATATGTTCTACATTCATGTAGAGGCCGTAGTAGGAGCCGTTGATATAAACCTCAAAATGGTTAGCGCGCGCTCCAGGGACTTTCATGGATGCCAATGTCTCCCAGTAAATTTTAGAGCGGGTAATGGACGGATCGTTATGCTCACCGTTAAGGTTTAATTTTTCGAGTCGCTTATAGGTGCGTCCTGGGTAAAATGTGTTAAAGGATACCTTGATGGACTTTTTTGCCGCAGTAAGACTTGTGTTGCCACGTAGGGATATGGCAGCCAGCAATACGGTGTCATTCCCTAACCCGTTGGCGATAATGCACGTCGCAGGGTATTCGTGATCATTCAAATTAGCGAAGAGTGCAGTTACGGAATCGGGCTCCATCTGAATGTCAATGCGATGGACAGTTTGG
>CAYWDY010000072.1:1371-6273 GCA_964455985.1 uncultured Flavobacteriales bacterium | reverse complement strand
CAAAGGATGAGCAACCACACGTATCGTCGGAGAATCATTAGAGAAATATAGCTATTCTTCCGCATAAGGCCAAGGTGATGATTTAAGTAAATATTTGCTGCAACTCTGAATGTACCGGTTTAGCGGAGTGCTGCCTGAGTATTCGCAGCTTCCCGAGCTCCCCGAGCGGAGCCGAGGGGAGCTTCTAGGGCAATAGCGATGGTCGCCATAAAAACGCCAAGCTTCCCAAGCTCCCCGAGCGGAGCCGAGGGGAGCGTACTCGAGGACGATCAACCCCACTAAGCTCCCCGATCCGAGCCGAGCGGAGCTTTACCCGCTTCTGTCGCAACCTGTCTGCTATATATCCCGATAAACAAGAAAACAACGGCCATTTCTTTACTTTCGCAACATGTCAACCATCACACGTATCCTACTGTTTTTTTTGGCTGTTGCGTTTCATTTGAATATTATGGCCACTTCTCCCGAATGGCTTTGGTCGCGCGGGGTTACATCCAACGGAACGAATAGCTGTTTCGCATACGGGATTACCACCGATCCCGCTGGCAATGTCATTATGACCGCTGCCCTGCAAGGAACGGTGACCGTGGGCAGTTCGACGTTTGTCTCTAGAGGATCAAACGATATCCTCGTGGTCAAATACGACCCTCAAGGAACGGTACTCTGGGCACGTAGCGGTGGCGGGTCTAGTCTCGACAATGCTAACTGCGTTGTCACCGACCAAGCAGGCAACATCTATGTGTCGGGTATCTATTCCGCCACGGCCATCTTCGGATCAGATACACTCAGTGGTTCAGCCTATTCTGACATTTTCATCATCAAGTATGATTCGAACGGAAATCAGCAATGGATTCGATCCGCAGGTGGAACCGGTAACGATTATGTAGAGGATATCGCTGTGGATGCCGCTGGCCAAATCTACCTGGCAGGCAGTTTTCAATCGTTAGCTACATTTGGAACGATTTCAATTTCTTCTTCCGGCGGCTTCGATGCTTTCTTAGCGAAATACGATCCGCAGGGGAACACCCTTTGGGTTCGCAGTGGATCAAGCACCGGTAGTGATCAGGCGAACAGTGTCGCGTGCGACGCCTCGGGAAACGTTTACATGACCGGATATTTCAACTTGACTGCCGTGTTCACCGGCCAACAGATTACATCCGTGGGAGGTTACGATGTATTCTGGGCCAAGTACGATGCCGCCGGTAACTTGTTGCTCCTTCGTCAAGCCGGTGGAACAGGATCTGATTACGGACAAGCCATAACAGTCGATCAGCGTGGCCATGCGTATTGCACCGGTTTTTTTAACAGTTCGATTCTTTTTGGATCCTTCATGTTGGTAGCATCAGGCGTAGATTTTTATATCGCCGAGTACGATGATGCCGGAACATTGCAATGGGTTCGCTCCTATGGAGGTAGCGGACTTGATAACACCTATGATATTTCCCTGAATTCTAATCACGATTTAATCGTTTGCGGATATTTTGAAAATACACTTACACTGGGAACTGACGTGTTGGTGGCTACCGGCAGTCGGGATATTCTCTTGGCTTCGTTTGACAGTCTGGGAACTCCTCAATGGGGAAAACGAGCCGGCGGTGCTGCTATTGATTATACTTATTCCTTGGTAATCGACCCCAACGACAATATCTATTTGGACGGCGCCTTCAATGGTCCTTCGGATTTCGGTTCCGATAGTCTGACATCCGGTAGCACCGGTGCGTTCATTTCACGGCTCCGCACCTGTGATTCCATCGCAGTCACTCCACCGCAAGGATTTTGTATCAACAGCGGCAGTACTCCACTCACCTTCGCCGCTACCAGTAGCAATCCTTCCTATGCTTATACCTGGTTGCCCGTAGGTTTAAGCGGTAATTCAATCACCTTTACGCCCTCATCCACTACTACGCTAACCGTTGTAGCTGCGGATCCCGGCGGCTGCGTAGCCACTGCTACCACAGAAGCATTAGTGGAATCACCGGCTCAATTCAGCTTGGTAGCCTCTCCCGACACCTTATGCTCTGGGAATACGGTTGAATTGTTTGCCTGCTGGAATTGGAATAACGTGCAGCCGGCGCCGGTGAGCTACTGCGCTCCCAACGCTAGTACCAATACCCCCGACGAACAGATCTATTCGGTCACCATTGGGCCGATGGTGAATGATCAGCTCGAAGATTGTCTGCAGAATTACCACGACTATACCAACACGATCGCTCCCATAGCCTTGAACCGGGGCGGTACCTATCCATTTTCGGTGCGAACCGATGAATGCGATGGTGCACCGTATTACAACAACGGCATGTCCATCTCCATAGATTATAACCGTGATGGAGATTGGGACGATAACGGTGAAACAGTTTATGTGACCACCTTCAATCAACTCGCGCCTAACATCCGATCGGGAACTTTCACGGTTCCGGCTACGGCTTCCGTAGGACTAACCCGAGCTCGAATAGTGGTCAGTGAGTCAAACTTTTCACCGTTGCCTTGTGCGGCCGTTTCGTATGGAGAAGTCGAAGATTATGCCGTAGAAATCGGATCAGGCGGAGTTTCCAACGATTGGTCTGTTGCTGTCCAAGGCCCGTCATGGATTACCCAAACACCCGGCGGAACGAGCAGCTACACGGTCACATCGACCAGCCAATACGGTTGCGTGGCCACTGCATCGGTCTCGGTGCCGTTTATACAATCTCCCAACCTTTCGGTGACTTATCCGCCTTCTGTGTGTGTGCCCTCCGCCTATACGCTGGATGCCGGTCCGGGTTATTCGAGCTACGTCTGGACATTTTTAGGAACGAACATCGGCAACAGCCAGACGCTGACGGACACGATGCGTTATTCGCCATCCAGCAGAGAGTATGTCTTGCAGGTGACCTCCGTCAACGGTTGCACGGCGACCGATACGATGGAAGTTATTGCCTCCGAAGAACCTGACCCGACATCTGTTTGTATTGTTACCGTAGATACATCGAGCCAATACAACTTAATTGTGTGGGAGAAATCGGCCTTACCGGATGCGGTGGACAGTTTTTTGGTGTATCGTGAAACCACTACGAATAATTATACGCAAGTTGGTGCTGTTGATCGAAGTGCGCTGAGTGTGTTTACGGACACGAATGTAAACGTCAACTCGACCAGTTACAGGTATAAGATCGCTTGGCGGGATACCTGTGGTAACTTGGGCAGTCTTTCGCCTTACCACAGTACGATCCATTTGCAATACTTGGGATTGGGCAATCTGCAATGGACCTCTTACGATGTAGAAAACAATCCTTCCGGTTTGGTAGCCGGGTATGAGATTTTCCGGGATGATGCTTCGACCGGTAATTTCCAGCTGCTGCAGACCGTGTCAGGAACCAGCCAGACTTATACGGATATCGATTTCGCCAACTTTCCTAATGCCCGTTACTTGGTAGATATTATTCCTGCCGGAGGATTGAATTGTGTTCCTACGCGAAACTTTACTACATCTCGATCCAACATTCGTCGGATAAACGGGACATCTGGAATCGGTGAAATATATATTCTTAACGACTTGAGTGTTTTTCCTAATCCGGCCGATCGTTCGATAACGGTAGAAATACAAGATATCGGATCCGGCGGAGTCATTCCGATGGAGATCAGTGATGTCTATGGCCGGGTAGTCAAAACCGTCGAAGTAGAAAGTGGCCGAAACCTTATTGCCATCGATGAGCTGGCATCGGGCATGTACGGCATACGCCGGATGGATACCTATCGTGTACAGCGTAGGGTCACAACCTTTATCAAACGCTGATGGGGTTGACTAGGATGGGTAGTCGAAAATGTCGGCCGTAAATACACTACCTAGCTAAGCGTGATTTGATTAGACTCGCTCGGGTTGGCGGATTGAGTCATTGACGTTATGTTTTCCATTAGGCCTTGACACGTTGTCTCCTTCGTTTTTCTGCTCGTAATCATACCGGTAATCCCAATATTGCCGTGCATAATTTATTTGAAGCGTATTCTGGATGGCACGAGTAGTAAGTGCTTAATTAGTACTTTTGATATGAGTCGGAGTGTATTCGCCTTCTATCATTAGTGCCCATGTCAACCAACACCATTCGATTCTTGTATCGCGGCCAGGAAGTAATACTGGATCTGGATAAGGATCAGATTCCTCCCACTACCACCGTGTTGCGATATCTGCGTGGAACCGGTTGTTCCACGGGAACTAAAGAGGGGTGTGCAGAGGGTGATTGCGGTGCTTGCACGGTGGTTGTCGCAGAAAAGGATGACCAAGGTGCGCTTCAATACAAGGCTGTTGATTCCTGTCTAATGTTTCTTCCAATGTTGCATGGCAAGCAGTTGATCACTGTCGAAGATCTTGAATCGGATGGCGAGCCTCATGCCGTGCAACGCGCTATGGTCGAATGCAACGGAACACAGTGCGGATATTGTACGCCCGGTTTTGTCATGTCGCTATTTGCACTATCCAAACAGAATAGCCGACCGGAACAGAAGGAATTGGAAGATGCACTAACCGGTAACCTTTGCCGCTGCACCGGCTATCGCCCGATTTTGGAGGCGGCTAAACGCTGTGTCGACTCGTCCAATCCGGATCTTTTTTCAAAAAAGTCAGCGGAAATAACAGAGCGTCTTTCCGGGATGGATGTGACCACCGCATTATCGATTTCCGTCGTTGATCAACACTACCACAAGCCCACCCGTTTGGCGGAAGCACTAAGACTTCTCGCAGAAAATCCAGGGCTCATCCCATTTTCAGGAGCTACGGATATTGCACTGCGCGTCACCAAAAAACACGAACGCCTTACACCTCTTTTGGACCTTTCCGGAATCAAGGAGCTTCACCGATTGGAGATTGGCCATGATTTTGTACACATCGGTGCTGGCGTCCCTTTGGAAACCTTGCGCGTAAAGCTTAGGAAT
>CAYWDY010000072.1:0-1361 GCA_964455985.1 uncultured Flavobacteriales bacterium | reverse complement strand
CGGCACTGACCGATATGCTCGATGTTTTCGGTTCTCGGCAGATACGGACGTTGGCGACGCTCGGGGGCAATCTCGGGTCGGCTTCTCCGATTGGCGATATGCTCCCCGTATTGATGGCCTACGGTGCCAAACTTGTCCTTAAGAATTACCATACGACCCGGGAGGTACCGATGAGGGAATTCATCACCGGTTACCGAGCCACCGTGAGACAGCCTGACGAGTTGATCGTTCAGATTTCCATACCGGTTCCTCCGTCCGATACCATCATCAAGGCATACAAGGTTTCCAAGAGGAAAGACCTCGACATCTCCACGGTCAGTGCAGCTATGCGGTTGACACAGAGCAAAGGTGTAATCAATGATATGGTCATCGCTTACGGCGGGATGGCTGAAAAAACCGCTCGGGCAATGGATGCGGAATCGTATTTGATTGGAAAGCCATGGGGCCGCACTACTGCTGAAGAAGCTGCAGAGCGAGTACGTCGGCAATTCAATCCCATTTCCGATGCCAGATCCGGTGCAGAATTTCGGCGCATCGTGGCGGGAAATCTCTTGCTCAAATTCTGGAACGAAACAACATGAAGAGCAGCGTGCACCACGATAGCGCATTTGGACACGTTACCGGAAAATCCACGTACGTGGATGATATACCGGTTCATGCATCGCTTCTCCATGGCCATGTAGTGTACAGTCCACATGCTCATGCGCGCATAGTGTCCATCGATACTACGAAAGCCAAAGCGCTGAAGGGTGTTTACGCGGTGATCACGGCAAGTGATATTCCCGGTGAAAACCAGATGGGCCCTGTCGTCCATGACGAACCTTGTCTTGCAACCGGTGAGGTTAATTGCATCGGCCAAGCCGTGGTGCTGATTGCAGCTGTTGACGAACAAACAGCACGTCAGGCCGAACGACTTCTCGATATACAATATGAACGGCTTGATGCGATCACAGATTTGCGTACTGCCATCCGTAACAATTTGCTGTTGGCACCGGAACGAGTCATGCAACGTGGTGATGTCAGACAAGCCATGGACAAAGCTGCTCACGTTCTAAAGGGTGAACTTGAAACCGGAGCCCAGGAGCATTGGTATCTCGAAACCCAGACCGCTCTTTGTATCCCTGGTGAAGGCCGGGAAATGAACGTGTATTCCTCCACCCAACATCCTTCGGAAACACAAGCCGTCGTTGCCGAGGTGCTTGGAGTACCACGTAACGAAGTGACGGTAGAGACTCGCAGGATGGGTGGTGCTTTCGGTGGTAAAGAGACTCAGGCCAACCACACCGCTGCGTGGGCTGCTCTGCTTGCACGCGCTGCCGGGCGACCGGTCAAAGTCCGACTGTTCCGGGATGATGACCAGA
>CAYWDY010000071.1:6311-10294 GCA_964455985.1 uncultured Flavobacteriales bacterium | reverse complement strand
CCATGTTGTCGCGGAGGTAGTCGAAGCCGAACTCGTTGTTCGTGCCGTAGGTGATATCCGCCAGATACGCATTCCGGCGGGCGTTGGAATTGGGTTCGTGTTTGTCGATGCAATCCACGGTAAGACCGAGGAACTCGAATAACGGTCCGTTCCATTCGGCGTCGCGCTTGGAGAGGTAATCGTTGACGGTGACGACGTGTACGCCTTTTCCAGCCAGGGCATTGAGGTAGATGGGCAACGTAGCCACCAGTGTCTTTCCTTCACCGGTTGCCATCTCGGCGATCTTTCCTTGATGAAGAACAGTTCCACCGATCAACTGAACATCGTAGTGGACCATGTTCCAGACGACTTCGTTGCCGGCGGCCATCCAATGGTTTTGGAATACGACTTGATCGCCTTGGATGTTGATGTAGTCCTTGCGGGTGGCGAGTTCACGGTCAAGGTCGGTGGCCTGGGAGCGGATGGATTCGTTCTCCGTCAGACGGCGCGCTGCTTCTTTCACGACCGCAAACGCCTCGGGCAGTATTTCCAAGAGAACCTCTTCGATCTCTTGGTTCATCTGCTTTTTCAATTCGTCAATCCGGCGGTAGAGGTCTTCGAGCTGCCCGACTTCCATGTCCGGTTGTGAAGCGGCATTCTTTTCCAGCGATTCGATTTCCTGACGAGTTTCCGCCGTGTGATTGGCGATACGTTCCCGGAAAGCGGCGGTACGTCCCCGAAGTTCGTCAGTGGAAATGGAGGAGAGCTGAGCGAACGCCAGCTTCACTTTATCAACGAAAGGGTTGAGTTCCTTGAGATCACGATCGCTTTTGGAACCGAAAAATTTGCTGATCGCTTTATTCAGAATGGATAACATGTCGGGGCAGGGTAGAAGAGGCACAAAAATACGCTTTTATTCCGTCTTCCATAGGGTAAATCAGGCGCACTATTCTCACAGTAAAACATTGGTTATCCGATGAATGGGGTTTACCTTTGTAACTATGCCGATATCCCTGAATGCCCGCCGTTTATTTGCCCCAATTTTGGTTGCGACCGTTTGTTTGTTTGCAACTCCTGAGCTGATTGCCCAACCTTGGTTACGCACACCGATGATGTCGACCAAACCGCTACCGGAAACCAAGTCGTCACTTGAGCGGGTCCGGGCCCGGTTCGAATCGCATTGGGAGGATAAGAATCCTTCGCTTCGGGAAGAGGAGAACCGCGAGGAAGGCGGCTATCAGCAGTTCAAGCGCTGGGAGTGGCTGATGAAAACCAGATCCTATCCCACCGGAAAAATTCAGGATCCGGAAGTGCTTTACAAAGAATCCCGGAACTACCGTGCTGCTCATCCTGCAGACCGCGCTCTTCGTACCACTTCCCCTTGGCAATTCATTGGACCTTCTGTCATTCCTTCCAGTGGAGGAGGGGTGGGCCGTATCAACGTGATGCGGGTCCAACCGGGAAACAACAGCATACTTTATGTCGGAACGGCCAGTGGCGGTGTATGGAAATCGACCGACGGTGGGGCGACGTGGAATTCTTCTTTTGATTTCGTGAGTTCCATCAGCGTAGCCGACATAGCCATCAACCCGCGTAATCCGGACACGGTATACGCCGCTACCGGTGACGGCTATGGCTACGAAGTGGGTGGTGATTTTTGGGGTGGCTTGTATTCTGCCGGAGTACTCATGTCTACCGACGGCGGAAACACGTGGCAGTCGACCGGCCTGACGTATGCCCAAACGAACAGTGAAATCATCCAGCGTCTGGTCATCAAGCCGGATGAGCCGGAAGTACTGCTGGCGTCAACCCGCAACAACCTTTTCCGCTCGACAAACGGCGGACAGACATGGACGTCGGTCCGATCGGGACACCACTTCGATATTGAATTCCATCCCACCCGTCCTGATACGGTGTTCGCTTCTGACGTTTCCCGCCTGTTGATGTCCATCAATGGAGGTGCCAGCTGGACGGTCATGCAGTCTTCACTCTGCAACGGCCGAATTTCATTGGCCCTTTCAGCCGCTAATGTAAATCGGATTTTTATCCTGTGTGAAGACGGGGAACTGTATCGATCAGACGACTTAGGCGTCACCATTCAAACGATGACACCTCCCGCCGATGCCAGTTTCTATGGCTATTACGATGCCGTATTGGCCGTATCTCCAACCAACGCGAGCACCGTGGTATGCGGAGGCTTTGCCATGGCGCGTTCGCTGGATGGAGGAACAACCTGGAACCAGATCGGGGGAAGCGTTCATGCCGATCAGCATTACCTGGAATACCAGCCCGGTAACGGACAGATACTTTATTCCTGCAATGACGGTGGTATTTACAAGTCCACCAATGGCGGAGGTTCATGGACCAATATCAGTCAAGGGTTAGGCATAAAACAGTACTACCGGTTCGCACAATCGGCCGCAGATCCATACACACTGTATGCAGGAGCTCAAGACAACGGAACGGATCGATTGTTATCCGGTTCGTGGACGCAAGTCTACGGTGCAGATGGTATGGATTGTATGGTAGATTACTTGAATGACCAGAACGTCTATGTTTCCTATCAATATGGCGCTCTTCAAAAATCCACCGACGGAGGTCAATCGTTCAACGATATCTCCCCTTCCTCAGGAGATTGGGTGACTCCCTTCGCGATGCATCCGACACAGCCTGATATCATCTATGCGGGCTATGATGCCGTTTACCGATCGGATGATGCCGGCTTGACTTGGAATACCATTTCGCCGAGCAATTTCGGAGACAATCTCATCGCGTTGGCGGTGTTTCCCTCTAACCCGGATCATATTTACGCCGCTTCAATCAATACGATCGAGCATACGTCCAATAACGGAACAGCCTGGTCAACGATTACGGCAGGACTTCCGGCCGCGAATGTCGCCATCACCGGTATTGCAGTGTCTGATGTGAATCCCCTGCGAGCTTGGGTGACCTTCTCTGGGTATTCGAACGGTGAAAAAGTTTTTGCCACGTCGGATGGCGGAGCTTCCTGGTCTAACATTTCCGGATCCTTACCTAATCTTCCGGTGAACTGCATCGTCTATCAGTCGGGATCCCCTGGTTCCGTCTATGTGGGCACAGACATGGGCGTATTTTACCGCGACAGCACCCTGAATGACTGGGTGGCTTATTCCTCCTCCCTTCCGCAGGTCATTGTTTCCGATCTGGATATTCATTACGGTATTGGAAAGCTGCGGGCTGCCACTTACGGCCGTGGACTGTGGGAATGTGATCTGCAGTCTTTTACGGCTCCGACCTTGGATGCAGCCATCGTACAAGTTCAAGCACCGGTCGGCACGTATTGCGTAAATCCGTTGGTGCCTCAAATCGAGATCAGAAATAATGGAACCGATACGCTGACGCAGGTTTCCATCGAGACCTTTGTCGATAACGCTTCATTCGGTACCTACTTGTGGACGGGTCAATTGCCCGGCGGACAACAACAACTGGTTTCGTTGCCAGCCATCACGGTTTACCCGGGACAACGCACAGCGCGATTCGTCTTATCTCTCCCTAACGGATCGGCTGACCAGAACACGCTGAATGATTCCAAAAGTTCGACGTTCGTCATGTTGAATCAACCTGTTGCCATGCCGTTGACGGAGGACTTCGAGGGTCAACAACTTCCGCCCAACGGTTGGAATCTGGAAGGAGCTAACGCCTTATTCCAGTTGAATACCAACGTGGGTGGATTCATGCAGTCTCCGACTTCGACGTTTGCCAACTGCTTCGATATTTCGTCCGCTACTGCGCGACTACTAACGCCGGTCTTCGATCTTTCGACTGCAACCGGACCTGTCGAGGTCGCATTCGATTTGGCATATGCTACGTACTCGGCTTCGTATCATGATTCCTTGATTGTTTCCTACAGCACGGACTGTGGCGGCACCTTCACGCGCATCTATGCCAAGGGTGATGATTCCCTGGCTACTTCGCCTACTACCACTTCTAAGTTTGAGCCGTCCACCGCTTCTGATTGGCGGCGG
>CAYWDY010000071.1:0-6301 GCA_964455985.1 uncultured Flavobacteriales bacterium | reverse complement strand
ACTAATTTCAGTAAATGGATTGTCCGGTCAATCGCAAGTGATTTTCGCCTTTGAAGTCATCAGCGGATACGGAAACGACATCTACCTCGACAACATCAATGTAGAGGTGCAGATCCAAAGTGGAATGGATGAGGCGGAAGTGTCCGCACTTCGTGTGTTTCCTAATCCGGTAAGCGATGAACTCCGCTTGACGTTGCCCGCTATCAATGGCGGTCGATTCACGGTAGAGTGGGTGGATGCCCTAGGTCGTGTGCTTCGTTCTGAATATGTTCGTGGAGAGGGAACGGTGGTGGTCGATGCTGCCGGGTTGCCAGCGGGATTCTATCAAATCAGACTCATTGATCAAGATAAGTGTGTAGGTCGTGCTAAAGTCTTGCATCACTGACCATTCTTTAACCAATAAAAAAAGGAGGCCGAAATCGGTCTCCTTTTTTTATGTCAACGGAAGAAAGATGTCTTGACTTAGTATTCGTCTTCGTTGAAAAAGAAATCGTCTTTGGTCGGATAGTCCGGCCAAATTTCTTCGATGCTTTCGTATGCTTCGCCTTCGTCCTCCAATTCTTGAAGGTTTTCAATTACTTCTAGAGGCGCACCAGAGCGGATGGCGTAATCGATAAGCTCGTCTTTGGTGGCAGGCCAAGGCGCATCCTCCAGGTGTTGTGCCAATTCTAAGGTCCAGTACATATGGTGGAATCGTTACAGTTGTGGTTTCAGGTAAAAGGTTCGCAAAAGTAAAAAAATAATGTTCACTTGAACCTGACGGTTCTGAATTTTCAATTAAGCCAACTGCTTGAAAGCGAACTTGTAAGACTATTCCCGGGGTTTCCAGGGCAATTCTTCGACTTGTCGCTGCATAGCAATGAACCGTGCAAGGACGAACAAAAAGTCTGATAACCGATTCAGGTATCGAACAATCAGCGGGTCGACGGCTTGCTGGTCGGAAAGTTCTACGGTGATCCGCTCCGTGCGTCGGCAGACGCAACGGGCGATGTGACATTGAGAAACCAGCGTATGTCCGCCGGGAAGAATGAAGTTACGCATCTCGGGTAGCTGCGCATCCATGGTGTCAATCGCCGTTTCCAAGTTGGTTATATCCTGTTCGGAAAGAGAAGGCAATTTCATGGATGACGACTCCGGATCATTGGCCAAGAGGGCGCCGATCACAAACAAACGGTCTTGTATCTGGATAAGATGCTGTGGGTGTTCGTTGGTTTCGAGTTGGTCGCGCAGAAGCCCCAGCCAGCTGTTCAACTCATCCACCGTGCCATAGGCTTCCAGGCGCAGGTCATATTTTCTGACGCGTGTACCGCCAATCAGGGAGGAGTTTCCCTCGTCGCCTTTGCGGGTGTAGATTTTCATGCGTGAACGGTGTTAGGCTGGTCGGAATCGATGTTTCCGTCTTTGATGCGGATGATGCGGTGCGCGTGCCGGGCAATGTCCTCCTCGTGGGTAACGACGATGACGGTGTTGCCTTGCCGGTGAATCTCTTCGAACAACTGCATGATCTCCTGGGACGTTTTAGAATCGAGGTTTCCGGTAGGTTCGTCCGCCAGAATAATGGAAGGATTGTTGATCAGGGCACGTGCCACGGCTACCCGCTGGCGCTGGCCACCGCTCAACTCATTGGGTTTGTGCTGAGCCCGATCCGATAATCCCACATCTTCCAAGGCTTTCTCTGCCCGTTTGATTCGCTCTTCTTTCGGAATGCCGGCATAGACCAACGGCAGGGCCACATTGTCCAAAGCGGTACTTCGTGGAATCAGGTTGAAGGTTTGGAAAATGAAACCGATTTCTTTGTTCCGGATATCAGCCAATTCGTTGTCATTGAGTTGACTGACTTCTTTGCCATTCAGAATATAGGTTCCACCGGTAGGGGTGTCCAAACAACCGAGGATATTCATCAGCGTCGACTTGCCGGAGCCTGAGGGTCCCATCAAGGCGACATATTCACCTTTTTCAATAGAGGCGGTGATCGATCGTAAAGCGAAAACAGTCTCGGTACCTATCGGGTAGGATTTCGCTATGCGGTTCAGTTCCAAAAGGGCCATGGTACGTATGCTTAACCAAAGGTACGGGTAATATCCCAACCGTAAATCAGAACCGCAAGGTGAAGTGTTGGGGCGGTGCGGACTTTTTGAAAAATACGATGCCCAGCCGGAAAAGGTCGATGCTGAAGGCAACCGATTCGTGGGATATGATTTCCTTCCAGGCTCGGTGCATATCCCGGCTCCAGTAAATATCATCAAACACCAGGACGGAATCCTCGTTTCCATACGATCGGATGAGGTGGAAGTACTCCACCGTGGATAGGTAGCGGTGATTCCCGTCGATGAAGGCAAAATCAATTCGCTCCAGGTCGTGAAGTGCTTTAGGTAACGTGTTTCCGAATTCCCCCACCCGGCAATCGATATTGTGGGCGCCAAGGCGTTGGAAGTTGTTTCGTGCGGCCTCTGCAATGGCCGGTGAGCCTTCCAGCGTGATCAGTTTCGACTGTCTGGACGGCATAGCTAGGTACAAACTGGTAAGTCCCAGAGAGGTTCCCATTTCCAGGATTCTCTCTGCTTTGGTGTGGTTGATGATCCGGAAAAGCAGTTGGGCATAGCGGGCGGGCAGGGTGGCCTGTCTGGCTATCGATCGAACCGAGCGCTGACGCTTCCGGTTCAACTTCGACCCCGCGCCGAAGTCCTCCACCTCAATCAGCCTGTTATCCAACAGGGCAAGGGAGCGCATGGATTCAATCGGCTCGAAGACATAGAACGGGGTGGTGTCCAACAGGACATCATTCATGAACCGGAAAATGAACGGGGAGTGGACCTGATGGGGTGTTTTCGCGGCGAGGCGGTAACGAAGTAATCGGTTCAAGGTGAACAGCGGGTCCATAGGGCGAAGATACTTCAGAATGTTGCCTTTGTCGTGTCACAAGTGTAGCTAACTTGTTATTTTTGTCGGCTAAACCTTTAATGTATGAGTGCCATAGCTGAAATCCGTGCCCGCCAGATCCTGGATTCCCGCGGTAACCCGACGGTCGAAGTCGATGTCATGACGGACAGTGGAGCCGTTGGACGGGCTGCCGTCCCCTCCGGTGCTTCCACTGGAGCCCATGAAGCGGTAGAGCTTCGCGACGGCGATGCCCGCCGATACCTGGGCAAGGGAGTCCTGCGCGCTGTTCAACATGTCAACAAGACACTGAACGAGGAACTTCGTGGCCTTCCGATTTCCGAACAGGCCACCATCGATGCTGCGATGATCAAGCTGGATGGTACCGAAAACAAGTCGAATCTCGGGGCTAATGCGATCCTGGGTGTTTCCTTGGCTTGTGCCAAGGCCGCAGCCATTGATGCCGGTCAGCCTTTCTACCGGTACATCGGTGGTGTGAACGCACGTACGTTGCCCGTTCCGATGATGAACATCCTCAATGGCGGTGCTCACGCCGATAACGCCATCGATTTCCAGGAGTTCATGATCATGCCCTTGGGGGCTTCCAGCTTTAGCGAGTCCCTGCGCATGGGAACGGAAGTGTTCCACCATCTGAAATCCGTCCTCAAAAAGAAAGGACTTTCCACCAATGTGGGTGATGAGGGAGGGTTCGCTCCCAATCTCAGGTCTAATGAAGAAGCTATCGTTGCGGTGATGGATGCCATCGTGGCTGCAGGCTATACGCCGGGCAAGGATATGTTCATTGCTATGGATGCCGCCTCCACCGAATTTTACGATGCGGCTACCGGCAAGTATGTGTTCAAGAAATCCACTGGTGATTCATTAAGCTCGGCTGAGATGGTGGATTATTGGAAAAGCTGGGTCGAGAAATATCCCATTGTATCCATTGAAGACGGCTTGGCGGAAGACGACTGGGAGGGATGGAAAGCCCTGACCAAAGCCATTGGCTCGAAAGTTCAATTGGTAGGGGATGATCTGTTCGTCACCAACGTCAAACGCTTGAGCCAAGGTATTCAGGATGGCGCGGCTAATTCTATTCTCGTGAAAGTGAACCAGATTGGCACGTTGACCGAGACGTTGCAAGCCGTCGAAATGGCGCATCGTCATGGTTATTCCGCCGTCATGAGCCACCGATCCGGCGAAACGGAGGACAGCACTATCGCTGATTTGGCCGTGGCCTTGGGTACGGGTCAGATCAAGACCGGAACAGCCTCCCGTTCTGACCGGATCGCGAAGTATAACCAGTTGCTCCGGATCGAGGAAGGATTGGGTCAAGATGCTGTTTTTGGCGGAAAAGAGTTTAAATTTGTACATCTCGGCTGAACACTGCTGAGTGGCGGTTGTTACCATGGATGATAAAGACCTTCAGGAAAAGTTGGCATCGGGGGAGTATTCACTCTCTCCCCGCAGCGGACGGTTGCGAAAGCGATTCAAGATCCGGAAGAAGAAAAAGCAGCCTCTATACTCAAAAGCCAAAGCCAAGAAAATATTAGTAAAGGTGTTGTGGATTTTTTTGATCATCGGTTTTATAGCTACCATGTTCATCCTGGTGCCTGAAATGAGTGACATGAATTACAAAAGCAAGTCCAAGGATAACGGATCATCAACGCGCCGTCCTTCTTACTGAAAATAAAAACCATCCGATTGCTGTGAAAACCGATAAGCTTAAAGCCAAATTTTCTGAAGTGGCCCTTCCCATCGCCACACAAACCAAAGACTTCATCAAAGAAAACGGTCATCTGGTGATCGGACAGTACACCATCGAGCAGGTGTACAGCGGCATGAAGGGCATGATCGGCATGGTAACCGAAACCAGTAAGCTGGATCCCGAAGAAGGCATCCGTTTCCGCGGATACAGCATCCCCGAGTTACGGGAAAAACTTCCCAAGGCACCTGGCGATACCGAGCCGCTTCCGGAAGGGATTTTCTACCTCATGCTGATGGGCGAACTTCCTACCGACGACGATGTGATCAACGTGTCCAACCAATGGGCTCGTCGTAGCAACGTTCCGAAGCATGTCTTTGACATGTTGGATTCTTTGCCGGCCAACACGCATCCGATGACCCAGTTCAGCATGGCGGTGATGGCCTTGCAAACGGAATCGGTATTTGCTGCGGCTTACCGCAAAGGCATCAGTAAAAAAGAATATTGGGATCCCATGTACGAAGACGTGATGAACCTCATCGCGCGTCTTCCCCGTGTCGCCGCATACATTTACCGTCGCCTTTACAAGAACAACGAACACATCGAGCCGGATCCCAAGTTGGACTGGGCCGCGAATTTCGCCCACATGTTGGGGTATGATGATTACGACTTCAAGCGTCTGATGCGTCTTTACCTCACGATCCACGCTGATCATGAAGGCGGGAACGTATCCGCTCACTCCACCCACTTGGTCGGCTCTGCGCTTAGCGATGCCTACCTTTCTTTCTCTGCCGGCATGAACGGTCTGGCCGGTCCGTTGCACGGACTCGCCAACCAGGAAGTGGTCCGCTGGCTCATGGATCTCCGTAATTATTACGACGGTGCCGCTCCTTCCAAGGAGCAGATTCGCGAATATGTCATCAAAACGATCGAAGAAGGCAAAGTCGTTCCCGGTTACGGTCATGCCGTACTTCGTAAGACAGATCCTCGCTTCACCGCTCAAATGGAATTTGCTGCCAAATACATGCCGGATGACGACATGTGCAAGATCGTACATCGTGTGTATGAAGTGGTTCCTCCCATTCTGGATAATATCAAGAAGATCAAGAACCCGTGGCCGAACGTCGATGCACACAGTGGAGCGTTACTCATCCATTACGGCATGACGGAGTATGATTTCTACACCGTGCTCTTCGGCGTCAGCCGCGCATTGGGTGTATTGTCCTCCCTGCTTTGGGATCGTGCCTTGGGTCATCCGCTGGAGCGTCCGAGCTCGGTCACCTTCGAGGGTATGAAGAACTTGGCCAATAAGGCTAAGGCTTCTGTCTGATTCCCCTCTACGGTTTCTGATTTTGGCTTTCTTCCCAGAGTAATCTGAATTCACTTAGGATCATGGCCGTTGCGCCCCATATCCGCTGTTCCCGATAAACAAAGGCGGGAGTTTCTACCTGCTTGCCATTTCGCAGTACCAACGTCTTGCTCACGTAATGCGCCGGGTCGAAAATGCCTTCGATTTCGGCTTCCAACAGGTGGGCTACTTCATCGCGGTTAGGAGTGAATTGCGGTGGGGTATCCACCCAGCCGATGAAGGGATGTACGAGGAAATTGCTGGGTGGGATGTAAATCGGCGTCAGTCCGCCGATCATCCGTATGTCAGACCGTGGAATTCCAATTTCCTCTTCGGTTTCCCGCAGGGCTGTAGCGCCGTAGGACTCGTCA
>CAYWDY010000070.1:0-10643 GCA_964455985.1 uncultured Flavobacteriales bacterium | reverse complement strand
TCCATTGACATGCAGACTGTCCAGTACCACATAGGAACTAAATTGGTCGATGAGGAGCTGTGCACGCTTGCAGAAATTCACGGAATCTTCGGGTAGCCACCAATTGGTTAGATTTCCGGCGGCATCGAACAGTCGTCCCTGATCGTCAAAACCATGGGTGATTTCGTGTCCAATCGTAGACGCAGCGGCATATCCGTAAATGATGGCATCATCAGCCAGAGAATCCGGCAATCCGGGAATCAGGAAAATAGCCGCAGGAAGTACGATTTCGTTGTTGGAAGGATTGTAATACGCATTATAAGTCTGAGGCGTCATATCCCATTCGGTACGATCCACCGGCTTGCCGAGCTTGGAGGAATAGTACTTGAATTGCCAGATCTTACACTGTATGACGTTCTCCAGGTATTTTCCGCGTTGCAGATCCAGACTGGAATAATCCCGCCATTTATCGGGATAACAGACCTTACTGGTCACCTTTGAAAGTTTATATAACGCTTTCTCCTTGGTGACCGGAGACATCCATTCCAAGTTTTGAATGTGTTCTTTGTAAGTCACCATCATGTTATCTACCAGCCCCTGATAGCGTTGCTTCATGGTGGGAGAAACAAAATGTTCCACGTACAGTTGACCCAACGCATCACCCAAATAATTCTCTTCCATGTCAAGAATTCGTTTCCATCGCGGACGTTGCACTTGTACACCGGTCAGGTCTTGGCCATAGAATCGGAAGTTTTCCTGATCAAAAGGCGAACTGAGTTCAGAAGCGAATTCAGAAACCAGATTCCAGCGCAGGTAGGACTTCCAGTCATCGATAGAAACCGATTTGAGATTCTTGTTCACGGCCTCGAAAAATTCAGGCTGACCAACGATCACCGAATCGACTGAGGATAGTTGCAGATCCGCCATGAGTCCGGCTCCATTAAACACAGGATATTTTTTGGTGAAGGCATCCAAAGACATCTTGTTGTAATTGGTGTACGGATCACGGAGATCTTCCAAGGTGCGGGAGGCTTTGGCCAAGGCCGTCTCCAGCTTCATGACTGAGGCGGCGTGGATATTCGCTTGCATGGGATCATCCCCCATCAGCATGAACATGCGGGACAGATGCTCGACGTATTTGTTCCGAAGTTCTGCCGTGCGCTTGTCTGTATTGAGGTAATAATCACGATCAGGAAGACCAATTCCGCCCTGGTTGAAATGGACAGCCATTTTTTCGCTGTTGGTTTCATCCTGATAAATCGAAAGACCGAACAAAGGTGATCCGGCAAAAACTTGATGGCGGGCAATGGTCTTCATGACATCCGCCGGCGATGCGATGGCGTTGATACGGCCCAATTCTTCTTTCAACGGCTCCAGCCCCCGGCTTTCAATAGTTACCGAGTCCATGCCAGACGACCAAAATGCGCCTATACGCTGACGATTAGATCCGGCGGGAGCATTGGTGTCAGCAGCCGCCTCTTCGCTGAGCGCAAGGAGTTTGTAAAAAATCTCATCTCGGATCAGGTTGGCAATTCCCCAACGACGCTCGGCGTCCGGTATCGGGTTATTTTTCATCCAAGCTCCGGTAGCGTATTTGAAGAAATCATCTCCGGGATTGACGGTGGTATCAATCCATTCGACGATAAAATCATCCGCCGTATTTTCCGAAACAGATTTCTTCGAATCGCAGGAGTAAAAAGCACCGGCTAATCCGATAGCCAATGTTGCCAGGTGCAATCTTGATTTCATATATGGTAATTTGGTCTGCGAAACTACTGATTTTTAAGGCTTCCTCATCACTTGTGATAGCGGCGATGACGATTACCTTTGCAGCATGAAACGAATCCCATTGTTTTTCTTCCTGGCAGCGCTGACAGCCCTAACATCGGCTGCCCTCGCCCAGCCTGCTGCATCTACGGACACCACGGTCCATTACGCTTCCGAAAAATATTTCTCCTCTGTCCGTCAGCTCACCTTCGGTGGGGATAACGCCGAGGCTTATTTCAGTTTTGACAATACCCGCTTGGTCTTTCAAGTCACTGATCCGGCCCAACACATTGAATGCGATCAGATTTATACGGCAAAATGGGACAATTTCCAACCGCGACTGATCAGTACCGGCCAAGGACGCACCACCTGTTCGTATTACCTACCCGGAGATACCCTGATGCTGTATGCGAGTACACACGCGGGTGACGCTGCTTGTCCACCCAAACCTGCACCCCGAGCTGACCATAAATACGTGTGGGCACTCTATTGTCGCAGATACTACGGGTCATCTGCGCGGACGCCTGACCGATTCGCCCGGCTACGACGCGGAAGCCACGGTAAGTCCGAAAGGAGACAAGATCGTTTTCACCTCTACCCGCAGCGGAGACCTGGAGCTCTATACCATGAACCTCGACGGCAGCGGTGTCAAGCAAGTGACTTCCGGATTGGGATACGACGGGGGAGCCTTTTTTTCACCCGATGGAACACATCTGGTCTTCCGAGCTTCGCGGCCACAAACGCCTGAACAGATCAGTGAATACAAAAGTTTGTTAGCTGAAAATCTGGTGATGCCTACCAATATGGAAATCTATACGTGTCGGGTCGATGGCAGTGAGCTCCAGCAAGTCACTCATCTGGGCGGTGCAAATTGGGCGCCGTATTTCACGCCCGACGGCAAGCATATCATCTTCTCCTCGAACCACAAGACCAAAGGATTCAAATTCAACCTTTGGATGTGTGACCTGGACGGAAGTAATCTCGAACAGATTTCCGATGACCATGTCTTTGATGCGTTTCCTGTTTTTTCGCGTGACGGAAAACACCTGGTATTCTCGAGCAATCGGAACAACCGGGGCACGCGCGACACGAATCTCTTTATCGCCACCTGGAAAGGACCGGGCACCGTGGACAAACCGTAATGCTACAGCGGGTAAGCAGCGCCTTCCGGATCTTTTACCACTCGCAGCAATTTGCGGGAATACTGCTGTTGACCTGTACCCTCGTATCGTTAGCTGTATCTCACTTTGACATGTCCGGATCCTACGTAGGATTCTGGCATAAGGACTTTTTTCATCCGCTTGAAGGCATCCACTTACCCGTGTCTGTCGGCGATTGGATCAACGACGGCTTGATGGCCGTTTTCTTTCTGCTCATCGGTCTGGAGATCAAACGCGAAGTGGTTTCGGGTGAATTATCCTCGTACACAAGAGCCAGTCTGCCCGTAGCCGCAGCGTTGGGCGGAATGATTCTCCCGGCATCCATTTACCTGTTGTTCAACGCTCATACGCCACTTCGTTCCGGCTGGGGCATTCCGATGGCGACAGACATTGCCTTTGCCTTGGGGATTTTATCGCTGATGGGTGACCGAGTTCCTCATCGGTTGCGCATACTATTGACTGCCTTGGCGGTAGCGGATGATTTGGGCGCTGTCCTGGTCATCGCGTTTTTCTACACGAGTCAGTTGAATTTCGTTTACCTGAGTATAGGAGCCCTTTTGACTGCCCTACTTTTCTTTTTACACCGCAGGAAGGTGCAAAACCTGACACCCTTTTTAGTGATCGGCGGCGTGCTTTGGTATGTCATTCACTTGTCAGGCGTTCATGCCACGATCGTAGGTGTTGTCGTAGCCCTGTTCATTCCCTATGATTCCCAACGCTCCCGAGATCCGTTGCAGCGCCTGGAGACCATGCTTCACCAGCCGGTCAATTACCTGATCATGCCGCTTTTTGCCCTAGCGAATACGGCTTTCATACTGCCGGGTGATTTATGGTCCAGTTTGCAGCATCCGGAATCAGCAGGTATCATTCTCGGACTGACGGTTGGCAAGCCGCTGGGTATCGTATTGGCCGTGTATCTCGCCGTGAAGGCAGGATGGAGCCGTTTGGCCGATGGTATGACCTGGAAAGAAATCGCAGGCGTAGGCATGCTGGGAGGAATCGGATTCACGATGTCCATGTTCATCGCCCTACTGGCCTTTGATGATGTAGCAACGATTGAACAGGCTAAAGTCGGCATACTAACCGCATCGCTGCTGTCGGGGCTGATGGGAGCTTGGTTTCTGAGCCGCACGTTACGAAAATCCTGACGGCGACAGGTATCAGTGCTTCAGTTTTTCCTTGAACACTTTGCGGAACTTATCCACTTTAGGGGCGACCACGAACTGGCAATAAGGTTGATCGCCATTATCGTTGAAATAATTCTGGTGGTACGCTTCCGCTTTGTAGAAGACGGTGAAAGGGGCGATTTCCGTTACGACCGGATCCGTGTATGCTCCTGATTCGTTCAGCTTCTGCTTTAAGGACTCGGCCAAGGCCTTTTGAGATTCGCTGTGGTAGAAGATGACACTGCGGTATTGGGTACCGACATCGTTTCCTTGCCGGTTCATCTGGGTGGGATCGTGGGATAACCAAAAGGCTTCCAAGATATCTTGGTAACTGAGTTTTCGGGTATCATACACCACTTGAATCACCTCGGCATGCCCGGTGGTTCCGTTACACACCTCGCGGTACGCCGGATTCTTGATATGCCCGCCGCTGTATCCTGACTCGACACGGATGACGCCGTCTAGTAATTGAAACTGAGCCTCGGTACACCAGAAACAACCGCCACCCACGGTAGCTGTATCTAAGTATCCGGCGAGAGAATCAGGAATAGCAGGAGAAGGATTCATACGGTCCATGGCTTGGGAATCAGGTTGGTTACAGCGAATCAGGGATAAGAAGAAGAGGGATAAGGCGAAGTATTTGGTCATGAGTCAGGAACGGGAAAAAGTCGCCCGAATTGAATCTTTAACAATACTTGACAAAAATAGTTATCCGTTGATGGGCACTGACCCTGTCATGGAAAAAGCAGGACGAAAAACAGTACCTTTACGGGGGATGTCCGATATCATTCAGCTCTTGTCCGATGCCGTTGCGAACCAGATCGCAGCGGGCGAAGTGATCCAGCGGCCGGCTTCGGCTTTGAAGGAATTGCTTGAAAATGCAATTGATGCAGGAAGTACCCAAATCGAAGTTTTTGTAAAGGATTCGGGCAAGACGCTCATCCAAGTCATCGATAACGGTTGCGGGATGAGTTCAACCGATGCCCGCCGCTCCTTCGAACGGCATGCCACCTCCAAGATCCGGAGTGCTGACGACCTGTTTTCCATCCGGACCATGGGCTTTCGCGGTGAGGCTCTGGCTTCCATTGCAGCAGTTGCACAGGTAGAAGTGAAGACGCGCCGGGAAGAAGACGAAGTCGGCACTTGGATCCATATCGAAGGTTCGGATGTAAAAAAGCAAGAAGCCGTCAGTACAGCTTCCGGCACCTCTTTTATAGTTCGAAACCTGTTTTACAACGTTCCGGCCCGACGCAATTTCCTCAAGTCGAATAACATCGAAGCCCGGCATATCATTGAAGAATTCGAACGAGTCGCCTTGGCTCATCCTGAGATAGCCATGTCGCTGAATCAAAATGGCATGGAAGTCTTCCGGCTTCCCATCGGCAATCCCAGGCAGCGTATCGTAAATCTGTACGGCAGCAATTACAACGAGCGCGTCGTTCCGGTTCAGGAAGAGACCAGCCTGCTTCGCATACAGGGCTTTGTCGGAAAGCCTGAGTTTGCCCGTAAGACCCGTGGAGAACAGTTCTTTTTCGTCAACCAACGCTTCATCAAAGACCATTACCTGCATCATGCGGTGACCAATGCCTTTGAGGAGCTTCTGCCTAGAGACAGCTATCCCTCCTATTGGATCTTCATCGATATCGATCCTTCCAAGATCGATGTGAACATTCACCCCACCAAAACCGAAATCAAGTTCGAAGACGAGCGGTCGGTGTATGCCATCATACGGGCTGCGATCAAACGATCCTTGGGACAGTACAGCGTTTCCCCCACCCTGGACTTCGAGCGTGAAAAGTCATTTGATATTCCGCACGCCGAACGATTCAAGCCGGTAGCCAAGCCAGGCTACTCCGTGAATACGGGCTACAATCCGTTCCGGGAAGAACGAAAGAAAACGGATATCTCCGGTTGGGAGAAATTGTATGAAGGCTTGGGAGAAGTCCGCGCGGAAGCAGCGCCGCAATCGGAACCCACCACAGCGCCGCTCTTTCATCCCGACGAATTGCCTGTACAGGCAAATGACGAAGCGCTGTTCCAACTCAGCCGGGCCATCGTAGTAAGCAGCCGTTCCGGCACCAGCTTGATGATGATCGATCAGCAAGCGGCGCACGAACGCATCCTGTTCGAACGCTTTCTGAACCGTTCCGGAGAGCCGGCTACTCCCCAGATGGACCTCTTTCCTACCACGATGCAGTTCTCAGCGCAGGACAGCGCCATTATCCAGGAGTTGTCTTCGGAATGGCATCACTTCGGTTTCGAACTGCAGGAATTCGGATTACATACGTTCGTATTGCAAGGAAGACCTGAAATCATCGAGCGGGGAACGGAAAAGGAAGTCATCGAACATATCATCGAACAGTATAAAAACCAACAGGCTGTTGCAACTTCCGGCACCCACGAGCGCATGGCCAAGGCATTGGCGCGGTCGTTAGCCATCAAACGCGGCCGTAAGCTGTCGCGTCCTGAGATGCAACAGCTGGTGAATGACCTGTTGAAATGCCAGGAACCGGCCTTAGGTATCGATGGCAAGGCCTGCTCATGGCTGGTTTCCACCGAAGAGATTCTGACCAAAATGAGACGCTGACACGTATGAACTACCAGGAATACCGTCCCAATCGATTTTCGGTCTTACCGGAAGTGGTCAAGAATATCCTGATCATCAACGGCATCTTTTTTCTGGCCACGATTGTGCTCCGCAACAAGGGCATCGACCTGAATGACATGCTGGGATTGCATTACTTCCAGAGCAGCAAATTCCGGATCTGGCAGTTTGTCACCTACATGTTCATGCACGGCAGTTTTTCCCATCTGTTCTTCAACATGTTTGCCGTGTGGATGTTCGGTGCCGCCGTGGAGAATATCTGGGGCGGAAAACGATTCCTGACGTATTACCTGCTCACCGGACTGGGAGCGGCGGTGTGTCATTACGCTATCGTTTATTACGAACTGGCACCTGCGTTGACCTACCTGAACGATTTCATCGCTCATCCCGATAAAGAAAAGCTAGGCTATTTCTTCAACAACGTCAACATCGACATCTACGAATCCCAAGAGCTGCGTGAGCATCTGACACAACTGGGTAATTATTACAACGAAAATTCCAGTGAGGCGATGGCCTATAGTGTCGATTTCTTCAGGCAGATCAAAACCGACTTGCTCAATGCACCGGTAGTTGTCGGCGCCTCCGGAGCGGTGTTCGGCTTGTTGCTGGCCTACGGAATGATTTTTCCGAACAGCATCATCTACATCTATTTCGCCTTGCCCATCAAGGCCAAATACTTTGTCATTCTCTACGGAGCCATCGAACTATTCTCCGGAGTCGCCAACCGTCCGGGCGATAACGTGGCTCACTTCGCCCACCTGGGAGGTTTGATCACCGGATATATTGTCATTGAATACTGGCGATACCGGAACCGCCGGAACTTCCGTTTCTGATACTCCATGAGTGGACTGCGGTCATACCTTCGTACTTCCGACGCCTTACAGCGACTAATGGCCGTCAACGTGGCCGTATTCCTGTTCATACGGATCGTCAATGCATTAAGTGAACTCTTCCTTCACCCGGTGTTGGGAATGGACACCATCATGAAAACCGTGGCGTTGCCTGCATCGGTCGAAACCTTGGTTTTCCGTCCCTGGACGTTGATCACCTACATGTTCATTCACTGGGATTTCTTCCACCTGTTGAGCAATATGATTTGGCTCTATTGGTTCGGGAAGATCATGATGGAATACCTCGGGACACGAAGAGTGGTGGCCACCTATTTCCTGGGTGGATTGGCCGGGGCCCTGATCTATATCCTAGCCTTCAATTTGATCCCCTTTTTCGGGAGTCAGGTAAATCAAGCCGTTGCCATGGGCGCCTCAGCCAGCGCTATGGCTATTATGGTGGCAACGGCTACCCTCTTACCGGATTATCAACTGGGTGTACTGTTCCTCGGACCGGTGCGCCTGAAATGGATATCACTGGTGGTCATTCTTTTAGATCTCATAAACGTGAATGGCAGTAATGCGGGAGGGCATATCGCACATTTGGGCGGTGCCGCCTTCGGCTACGTGTTCATCCGATTGCTGCGCAACGGAACCGACCTGTCCGTCATTTTAGGGAAGGGATCATCCCGCTTGAAAGTCGTAAGCCGTTCGTCCAAGAGCTCGGATGACCTGTACCGAAAGGAAAAGCTGGAGCGAGAGGAACGGCTAAATAGCATATTGGATAAGATCAACCGTTCGGGGTACGGCAGCCTCACTTCCGAGGAACGTGATTTCCTCTACTCCGTCAGTAAAGACTGATGCAGACCGGAAAAAAATATTCGTTTCCACACAAGGTGATTTGGGCCGCTAACATCGCTGCGGCCGCTGCCCTGACACTCTCTTACCTCTCTCGCTACGTATCACCCGCCAAGGTATGGTGGCTGGCTTTGTTTGGTCTGGGGTACGGCACCTTCCTCCTGTTGAATCTCGCCTTCGTATTGGTATGGCTTTGGCGGCGGAGCCGAAAATTCCTGGTATCCCTGTTCTTGATATTGGTCGGCATAGGCAATGCCTTCAGCATCGTCGAACCCGGTTGGTTCACCACACAGCCACCCGACAATACCCGGTACGTCACGCCCATCAAATTCATGTCGTTCAACGTGCGGTTGTTTGACCTGTACAATTGGTTTCATAATCAGGAGACGCGTAACAACATCTTTCAATTCCTCCGGGAGGAGTCACCGGACATTGTCTGTTTCCAGGAGTTCTACACCAGCGAATCGGCCAAGCAGCGCTTTCGCAACCGGGACACCCTTGTCCGTGTGCTGGGCACACCCTATGCTCACGTCGAATACACGATCAGCCTGAGAGGAACAGACCATTGGGGGATTGCTACCTACAGCAAATACCCAATCGTCGGACAGAAGGCTGTTCGGTTCCGATCCAAGAGCGGCAATATTTTCATTTATACGGATATCAAAGTCGGCGATGACACGTTGCGCGTATACAACGCTCACCTGGAAAGCATACGCTTCCACAAAGAGGATTACCGTTTCATTGAAAACCTGGGGAAGGATGAGGTTGAGCAGGATGAACTGGCAGGTGGTCTTAATATTCTTCGTCGCTTGCGACTGGCATTCCGCAAACGAGCCAGTCAGGTCGAAACCATCCACTCCCATATCCAGACAAGCCCATACCCTGTGGTCTTGTGCGGCGACTTCAACGATACACCCGTCTCCTATACGGTGAATATCCTTTCCGACGACTTGAAAGATGCCTTTCGCGAAAGCGGTAAAGGTTTCGGAAAAACCTATTCAGGATCGTTCCCTTCGTTCCGGATTGATTATATTTTCCACGATAAAACCCTGAAGTCGTTCGGGTATAAAACACACCACTCCCAGCTATCCGACCATTTCCCCATCAGTTGTTACTTGAGCTGGAAAAAGCGGGGACTGTGATCAATCTGCCGGGTTCTTCCGGACATGTTTCAGAACCAATTGGTTCATGGCATTCGGGGATAGTCCCACAATGGAGTTGGATACCAGCCGAAGCACTTTGTCGTAATAGAGAATGATTACGGGCGCGTCATCCATAATGAGTCGATCCATTTTTCGGTAGAGGGAGTCGCTTACTAATGGGTCAGGGCAGCGCTGGGATTCATCGTACAAGACGTCGGCAGCAGGATTGGAATAATGCGTGTAGTTGGGGCCTGCGGGAGCGGCGTTGCGCGTTACAAACAACGAGAGGTAGTTTTCGGGATCGGGATAATCGGCAATCCACGAGCCGCGGAAAAACACGAGCTTTTGTTCGGCTACCATTTTACGGTGAACCGCGGCTTGGTTGACATCAATCTTGACCTTCAGTCCTAGCGCTTCCCATTGGCTCTTGATGAACTCACAAAGATCGAGATACGAACTGGTGGTACTCAAGACGATTTCCGGCATTCCCTTTCCGTCAGGATAACCCGCTTCGGAGAGCAGTGAACGAGCCCGGACAGGATCATACGAATAGCCCGTCGATCCGTCCGTAGCGGCGGCCGACAGTCCCGGGGGAACAAAACCGTAGATGCCGGGCGTTCCCATGTCGTTTCGCAGGTACAACATCATCGCTTTCCGGTCGAAGCCCATGCTGAGGGCTTTACGCACGCGCACGTCTTTCAAGGGCGAAGCCGCGACCAGTGACACGGACGGATCCATGAGAATACCCAGGTATTCCGTGTTCAGGTAGGGCATGGTTTGCAACTGGAATTTTCCGCGGTAACGGGGCTGAAGCGAACCGGAGGCCGTCAGCAATTGGTCTTTGTAGGAGGCATCCAAACCGGAAAGGAAATCCAGATCACCTTTTAAGAATTCCAGAAACGCACTTTGCTTGTCGGCCATGAAATGAACCTCCACCGCGTCCAGGTACGGGAGGGGATGTTCGTAGTAGTTTTCATTCCGATGCAACACCATACGGACTCCTTCCTTCCAGTAGGCTAAGCGGAAGGGTCCAGTGCCGCAGGGGTGCGAACGGAAGTCCTGCCCGTACGCATCCACGATCTCGTGCGGCACGACAGAACAGTATGGCATAGCCAAAAGAGATAGAAAGGCCGGGAACG
>CAYWDY010000069.1:6349-10668 GCA_964455985.1 uncultured Flavobacteriales bacterium | reverse complement strand
CTCGAACTTTCATCCTTAACATCACCTATCTCGCGCCATTCTTGAAGACAAAATGGATCCTGAAAATCTTCTGGACCCTTGCGGTAGAATTCCAATTCTACATCCTGACCGGTTTGATCTACGAATACCTGATGAAAGATCGTTGGTGGCGCTATACGCTATATCTGATCATTTTGGCCATCGGATTTCTCATCCCTGTCTCCTACGAAACAGTTTTCCACCATTATATTTTCTTTCTAATTGGATTCCAGAGCCTTCTCAAACATCTGGGAAAAATAGACTGGACAGAATATATCGTCAGCATCTGCGCATCACTGACGTTCATCGTTGAAGTGAAAATCCCCGCTGCTGCTGCCGTGTCCACGGTTACCCTTATCGTGATCTTTCTACTACAGAAGCCGCTATACATCGGCCATCTTCTGGGAAAGATTTCTTACTCCTTGTATCTGACTCACGGAATGATTGGCGGAGCCGTGGCGGTATTCACGATTCATTGGCATGAGCCCTGGTCGAGTTTCATCACCGGATTGGTCGCATCGATAATTTTCGCTACGGTGTATTACCGATGGATCGAGAAGCCGTTCATGGCTTTGTCAAAAGCCCGATCGTACAGGAAATAATACAGGATCAGTGGGCCAAGATTACTCCCTGATCCATTTCACGCTGCGTACCTGATCACCGAAGTGAATCATCGCCGTATAGATTCCCGAAGGAAGTGAGGAAAGATCTATCGGTTGACCGGAAATAACAGGCTTGTCGGCAAGCAACAACTGGCCCGTAGCAGAATAGATCGATAGCACACCTTTCTCGTTTTCGTTCGGTGAGAAATCAAAACGTACCCGGTTACTTCCGGGGTTGGGAGCAACAGCCATGACTGCGGGCTTAAGGACATGCACCGTAGTAGGCGACTCCAAGCCAACAGTAACCGTGGCGGTATTGGTGACGACAGCCGGATTGGTATCAAAATAGATATAGGCGGTATTATTGACTACCGTCTGCTGGGGAAGTCCGGCAAGCGTACGCACCCGGAACGTGAAATATCCGTTGCTGCCGGCAAAATCAGATCCGCTGTCGGGCAACTGGATGTTGTAGAACGTGAATGTGCCTATTCCACTTCCGCTCATTTGGAAATTCATAGGATGGGACGATCCGATGATAACCAAACTTTTTAGGTCTAAAGTCGACGCATCCAACGGGTCGACAACGACCACGTTCGCGGCGGGCGCATTTCCGGTATTCTGAAAATGTACCGTATAGGTCAACTCGGTACCGGCGGCAATGTTACCTGAAGGACTGACTAGCTTTTCGTTCGGGTCCCAAGAATTGGACAACAGTTGATTCAGGAAAAGCGTGTTGTTAGAAGGCACAGTGTCGTTGCGAGGGCCGATGGTCACGGTGGAATACAACGTATCCCCTAATACGGCCGACGAATCCGGTAAAAGATAAAGTTGGATATACCCGGATTGACCCGGATCGATGGCTGGATACACCCACGTGATAGTAGAACCATTGACGGACAGCGGAGAAGGATTCGCGCTGATGAAAGAGTACAAGGAGTCCATGACGAAGGTGATGGTATCACTCTCCGTAGAGGTGCCGTTGTTCCTATACCATATCGGCATCGGCTCGGGCTGCCCGGGTTTAGCGTTCCAATTCGGACAATGAACCTCCATCTCGTGGATGCCGGGAATCATGGCGAAACCAAAATCCAATCCGGACGAAGACTGCGTCAGCGGCTGAACAGCTATCGGATTGGAAGTCGTGGAATTCCAGTACGTGATGCCTCCGGTTGACAGCGAATACGTCGACGTGGAATCGAAAAAGAAAAATGCGTAGTCGCCATGCGCGTCGGAAGCGACGTAGCTGTTGCCGGGAGAAAGGCTGACGATATGATGTGGAATGGGGCGATCAGACGTATCGCGTATCCCGTCGCCGTTCAGGTCGTTGAACACATTACCCGTAAGGCTACCCAAGATTACAGAACCGCTGGCACAGGAGCCGAAATGAAAAGCAAAGCCCTCCGGCATACCGCAACTGGAAGAGACGGGGAACTGAGTGGTGATGGAGGAGAAAGGATACGCTGATGCCCAATTGCAAGAGGTATCGCCCAATACGAGATAATCCAAATTGCTGGTGCCACGTAATCCGATCTGCGTCTGGAGAGGGTTGGTGCTGTAGAAATTAGATCCGTAAACGAAACGGATGCAGTTCGATCCTTCGTAAAGTTTGATCTGGACATTCACGTCTCCGCTTGATCCGGCGAAGTAGGAATAGTGCAGCCATTGGATTACGCATACGCGGTTAGGCGCTACGCCCAGCGTAGCATATTGAAGACTGGCATTGGCATTCCGGTGCATCAAATCGGCGCCGAATGCAGCGATGCGGTTGTTTGAATTGCTGCATAGGATATTGGTGAAAAGCATGGTAGGAAATGTGTCCAGCTGGATATACCCGTTACAGCTCACGATCATTTCCGAATGCGTGGATCCGGCGAAATCGAAATTGAACCCGATTGGAATGTGCTGGTAGTAATTGTCATCGGCCATGGGTGCGTCCAGCGTAGTGCCAATGATGGGCGTAAACGTATCCAACGCACAGGTGAACGGGGTGGTACTTACCTGAGACCACGCGTTGATGGACAACAGCAGGGAGAGGATGGCACAACAGAAACTTTTCATGGTGTGAGTTGATTTGTCGAAATGTAAACAATAATTGTAATGGCCGGGTAATCAGTTGGTTTAATGGTAATTTTAAAAGGGAAAAATCGACAAGCGGGGATAAATTGCAGATTTTCACCACCCTAAAACCCTTAGCGTAAATGGGTTGAGAAAGAATACTTGAACGAAAGCTGAATGCGGCGTTGATCACTACCCTGAAAGCCATTCACCTCTGCTTCGTTGACCCGTTGGGCCCATTGTAATTCGGCCCCGATCATAAGTTGTTCCATGGGGAAATACAGCAGATTAGCCAGAATATACGTGCCGGTTTTCATCGATATCGGTTCGGTCGTTGGCGCGTTGTATATGCTTACCGTCGAATAAAAAACAGAGGTCATGAGTTTCTCATTCCAATGATGCTCTAATCCCAAAAAGTATCCGATGGCCGGTAATGCATACCCTTCGTAAGGACGCGTGGGACTTGAATCGCCGGTAGAGCGAATGCCAATGTCAAAGGGAGCGTCATTCATACAACTCTCAAATCCTTTACCACCAAGAAACTGCCCCATGAAGCGGGTGTGTTTACCCAGACTCAGACTCGTGCTAACCGTCAAACCCCATCCAAGTGCACTACCATTCAGGTCATAGCCGTCGTCCAAATCATCGCGCCACGCTATATGACGTAGGATTCCGGAAGTCTGGATGTATCCTTTTGAGAAGGAGTATTTGTACTCCGCGGATAAGTCAGGCACGAAGAAACGGGGGCGAACGTTTTGCAATTCAATACGGGTAGAATATCCGGATTCATCAGCACTGGCGCCGGGACGCTCTAGTGCCACGTTCAATTCTCTCGTTGGCGTCCTTACCGCTGAATAACGAAGTTGAATGTTCCGGTAAAAGACCATACCGATGGGACCCCAGTAATCCAATGTCAACGGCGCGATATCCGAATCGATAAAAGGGCTCCACGTCTGGCCGATTCCCCATCTGCCGTATTGAACAAATGCATGCCTCAGGTGGAACGTAGTTTCTCCAGCATTGACCCCCACACCAAACATGTCAAACTCGAATTTACCTTGCAGGGTGTCCTTACCGGTTGGTGTAGACGTTAATAGTCCCAACCGGGTTTGTCGCACACTGAAAAATATGTTTCCGTTCGTCCCGTACTCATAGGGATAGGCCGGGAGTTGCGTAGGTCTGACAACATCGAACCAGAGTGGGTTACTCTGATCCAAGTCATACCCGGCATCGGTCATGAAAAAACCATACAAGGAAATATCAGTGGTTGGCTGTTGGGCGTGAAGCTGCACCGTAAGCACCATGCCAAGCAACCATAAGCAGTAACGACGCACAGGCTGATTATTCACAAAGCTTGACGAAAACTCCTGCCCTGAAACCAAGCTGCGTCACGTACGTCATCGTATTGACAATGTACGAAGGGTCGCCGTCTTCGTCTTCGAAAGCGGCGGAATTGTTCATGGTAGCGAGCAGGTTGGCACTTAAGCGCATTCCCACGCGGTCAGAAAAAGAGGCTTTTATTCCCAGACCGACATCCATGGCGAAGCGGTGCTCGGTCACGCGGTTGGTTTCTTGAGGATCCAGTCGAACCCATCCCATACCCACTGCCAAGAAAGGCTGAGCAGGAGCGTCGTTTTCAAAGGT
>CAYWDY010000069.1:0-6339 GCA_964455985.1 uncultured Flavobacteriales bacterium | reverse complement strand
TGAGCAACCAACCTGTGGTCATGTCCAACGAACGAGTAGAATCCCCTTGTCGTATGTCCATCGGTGAATTTCTGCGGCTGTACTGCAATTCGATATCAATGGCGTCGCTAAACGAATACGAAGCTATTCCTCCTACAAAAAATCCGGGCTTGATGGTAACCTGACCGTTATCCACGGGGAATCGCTCCGTGAAAAAATAACCGACTTGCGGCGTCAGGCTGAAGGTGCCTGCCCAAGAGGTTGTGGAAAGTATCAAGAAGAATGCGAGTATAAGGCGTGGCGTTTTCATACCGTCGGTAATCTTTAGTTCGGAAAAGTACGAAAAGAAAGGATGACCACATCCATGCCGTGAACCGTCCTAAAATAAGTTGACAGGTTTTACAATATAGCCGGACTCTCTTTGAGTCCGGTTTTTTTATGCACCTGTTCAGGCGTTCTCAAAGATAGTTTACAATGAGGACGTTTGTTATTATATAGCCAAATGGCTTTTTTAACGATTTCTATGGCCAATTTTTTAGTTGCAACAGGTTCATCAAGGCAAAACTCTTCCTTGATTGTGCGGTTCATTCTCTCCGCTAATGCATTTTCATACGGGTCGCCATTTTGTGTCATACTCAGCCTCAAGTTCCCTTTCTCAGCGATTTTAACATATTCACGACTACAATACTGTATTCCTCGGTCCGAGTGATGAATTAGCTCTTGGGCGGGGTATAGGCGTGCATTTATAGCCATTTCCAACGCTTTACCTACCGTATGGGCTTCCATATTGTCAGCCATGGAATAGCCCATGATTTTCCTACTGTAAGCGTCCGTCACCAGACTCAAATAACAGGTGCCCTCATACGTCTTTACATAAGTAATATCGCTCACCCAAAGTTGTTCTGACCCACTGGGACGCCATGATCCTACCAGGTTATCGTACTTGCGTAGCCAATGTCTAGAATTTGTTGTCTGAACATATCTGCGTCGAGGCTTAATCAGTAAGCCTGCCTGCCGCATTAGTGTGAAAAGCCGGTCCCTGCCGCACTTAATACCCTGTTGCTCCAGCTCGTCCTTTATCAAATGATGTATTTTTCGACCCCCACAACGAGGTAACTGCCTCCGCTGATCTACCACCATGGAACAAATGAGTTCCGATTTGGCCTTATGCTTCTGATGGTCAACACCTTGCTTGTAATAGCATTGTCGACTATAGCCGAAAGCTTGGCAAATCACTCTGATGGAGAGATCTCTTCGCCCTGCTGTCCGGAAGCTTGCGACAACAGGTCTAAGTACTTTTTTCGGATGTCAGTGCCTAATTGTTCGTCAGCAATCTCAATGGCTTTATTCAGCACTTCACGCTCCTGCTCAAGGCGCTTGAGCCTACGCTCCAGCTCCCGGATCTTCTGTTGAGGCGTCGGTTTGGATTTCATCGGATTTGAAAAATTCCAATCCAAGGTACCATGTTTTCGCAACCACTTCAAAACAGTGCTGCGGCCTTGAATACCGTACTTCCGTTGAGCCTCTCGGTAGCTTAATTCGCCTTTTTCTACTTCCAGAACTACTTGCATCTTGAAGGGCAAACTGTAGTCCCTCTGGCTTCGTCGTAAAGCCCTTTGTTCTTCCATTGTTGACACGTTTTGTGTCAACTTATTCTAGGACGCTACACCGTACCTTCAAAAAAGGCCGCCCTCATCGGGCGGCCTATAAGCATTCAAACGAGCAGGAATACTTAAGGATGAACGGACGCCACGAACAACAGGTTATTCTCGTTGTAGAGTGCGAAGTCGAAGTTGTCTACAAAGCTGTCGCCGTTCAAATCGGTATTCAAGTATCCGGTGGCAAAATTCAGATTATCTGAATTATAAAGGCCAAAATCAAAATTGTCCACGAACTCATCCTGGTTCATGTCAGCCGTGAAGATGGCCCAGACACCGGGCTCCATTTCTTTCATGTTACTGCCAAACACCTGCGTGTCGGCACTGGAGAAATCATACGAAGTGGTTGCAGACATCAACACCTCCGCCCCACTCCACGTCTGGATCGAAGAGCGATGTTTGATTACGATCCAATAGGATGAGCCTGGAGCGGCATTGCTGAAGGTAGCCGAAGCTGTTCCGTCCGCCATCAATAATACCGTAGCGGCATCCACAACTACGCTAGGATCCAAGCTGTCACGCAACTCTACCGTGATCGAATCTGCTTCTAGTCCGGTGGCCGTTGCAAACCCGCAATTGGCCAGTACGGGAACCATTGTTCCCAATCCGCTATAATACCCCTGCAGGTAAGCTGTCAAAGTCAAGGTGACGCCATTGTTGCACGATTGAATAGTCAGGCTCAGGATTTCCGTATGGCAACCGCTGACGGAACTGTAGGTGCCCGATGAGGTGTACGTGCTGCCGTTCACGGACCATGTATACGAATCACAAGCGCTGGCCGTCGTTGTGTTGGATGAAGACGGTGTAATGGTCAGGCTCAGGATTTCCGTATGGCAACCACTGACGGAACTGTACGTACCCGAGGAGGTGTACGTGCTGCCGTTCACGGACCATGTATACGAATCACAAGCGCTGGCCGTTGTCGTATTGGATGAAGATGGTGTAATAGTGAGACTCAGTATTTCCGTATGGCAACCGCTGACAGAACTGTAGGTACCCGATGAGGTGTACGTGCTGCCGTTCACAGACCATGTATACGAATCACAAGCGCTGGCTGTTGTCGTATTGGATGAAGATGGTGTAATGGTGAGGCTCAGGATTTCCGTATGGCAACCGCTGACGACACTGTAGGTGCCTGATGACGTGTATGTGGTTCCATTTAGTGACCACGTATAGGAATCACAGGCGCTGGCTGTCGTGGTATTAGAAGTCAATGGAGTAATCGTCAATTGAAGGGTAGCCGTAGAATCGCAACCGTTGGCGGCAACCAACGTAGCCGTATAGTTTCCGGATGAGGTGTAGGTTGTACCATTGGCAGACCACTGGTAAGAGTCGCAAGCTGAAATAGCGGCACTACCGGTGATGGCAGCCGGTTGAGTGACATTCACCGAAACCGTATCATCACATCCTACTGCGTCAGTAACGATATAGGAATATGAACCGGCCGTCACCGTGAAACTTCCCGTATTGGTGTAAGGCGCCGTTCCTCCCGATACCGTCACATTGACGGTGGTTGATCCACCGTTACAGGCAATGATTCCTGCCGTTGCACTGGCGGTAGGCTCCGGATTTACAGTGAATACGACTGGGGTTGCACTGGCGGTACAACCGTTTCCGTCGGTAGCTACAAACGAATAGCTTCCGCTGGAGGTGACGGTTTGGGTACGGGTCGTGGATCCGTTATACGTCCAAGCGAATCCAGAAGGAATATTGGAATAGAGCAATGCGGATCCTGCACCACATACCGTCGTATTTCCGGTTACGGAGATGGACGGCGTAGAGGTAGTACCTGTGATTTTGATATCATCCAATCGGAAACTGGTGGTGAAGTTTTTGGAGAACCGGATACGCAGGTTCGAAGCTGCCGGAATTCCTGAGCTGACCGTCATCAGTTGCCACGAATTGGCTGTGGAAGGTTGCGGCACTGTCAACGCAGTAAAACTGACGCCATCAGTCGAAACCTCTACCGTCATTCCGTTCGTAATGTCGGAACGTAATAAACCGTAGGAGAGAACGAGGCTAGAATAACCCAGGGTATTGATTCCCGATACCGTTAACGTCTTCAAATTACCTCCACTTGTACCAAAGAACACGTTACCGCCACCACTTGCTCCGGTGTATCCCGCGGACACCGGAGTGTTACGTACATCCGTACCGGAAGTGCCGGCGCTGAAGGATATCGGTGCCGTATTCTGCCAGCCGGTGAATGTGTTGACCGAAACGGTGCCCGTCGGAGCCCCCATGGTTTCGGAGAAAACCGTACCGTTAAACTGATAGGCCCGTGCCGTAACAGAGACCGGTAACGAGGTAGCTATGCATGAACCGTTGGATACGGTTACGGAATAATTACCGCTGGTCGAGACAGTGATAGACTGCGTAGTGGCCCCGTTTGACCACAGGTAACTGCTGGAAGAACCAACCGTCAGTGTTACGGATCCTCCCAGACAGAATGTGGTCGGACCACTGGCTGTAATGTTGGTGGCAGCAGGGGCCGCTACGGTTACGCTCGCCGTCTGGGAACATGCTGTTGCATCAGAAACCGTCACCGTATAGTTTCCGGCAGCCAAGCCAGTGGCCGTCGATGTTGTCTGTACCGGAACGGTATTCCATGAATAGGTGATGGGGCTGTTTACGGAAGTTGCTGTAACCGTTGCCGTACCGTCCAAGGTGCCGGTGCATGATTCACCGGTAGCAGTAATGGAGGAAACAGAAAGCGTACTCAAGGCAGCGTCGGTATTGGTCACGGAAGCAATGGCACGACGAGCAATCGTCGTCGTATTGGCCGAAGCGGACCATACGCCATCTGAGTCGGTGGCTGCACTGAACAGGGTGTTGTTTGCATTACGCACCTCAATGCGTCGGATACCGTTGGGGTTATTCGCTCCGATCGGAATGAGAGCGGCATAGTCGCCAACCGGACTGCTCGAGGACTGTAAGTAAATGTCGTTGACCGCTGTCGGCAAATCTGATTGCGTAAGGGTATTGGGTGCAGTCATCGTACGAGACTGATACACCGAAATAGGATCGCCGGTACCTGCCGTATTGTCATACAACAAAACGAATTTACCTCCTACACATGAAATGGATGAGCCGGTAAGGAATGCTCCGTCGTCTGTGGTCGCCGTAGTCAGCGCCGTGGTGGCGATATCCAAAGCAGTCATCAGCTTAGTACCAACAAAATTCGGCTCGAGCGGCATGATTCCTCCGTTCTGTACATAACCGATACGAAGGTTGTGGTTGAACCCTGGAGCGAATCGGCTGTTCGTAGAACTTGCCGTAGGCTGAAGATAAATCCAGAAAGGTCCCGAACTACCAGTAGCGTCCGTTGTGAATGCGTTAAGCACAGAGCCTTGTCCAAACGATGATCCCAACCAAAGATTTCCTGATCCATAGGATGTGGAGGCTGTGGTGTCGGTACCTACACCCGCTTTAATATCATAGGCCGTATTGGGAACCAGGTTGTCGATTTTCAGGCAGACGGCGAAAGGAACACGGCCATTATGAGTACTGGCAGTGGTTTTACCTGCTACGAAACGAGGAACCACCAATTCCGTCAGCGTCGGATTAAGCGTAACGACGATGGAACCGCTGGTAGCACCTGTAAGGCCGGAAGCACTGACTGCTAATTCATACGTTCCGGGTTGACTGAAGGTGATGTTACCAAAGATGGCTTGACCGCTGCTGGCGCTTTGCGTCAACGTACCGCCCAACGAACCTGGACCACTGGATACCGAAAGAGTTACCGTACCGTTGAAATAAGGATCAAGGGTGAAATCGTTGCGTAGGGCTTGTACCACGATCGGAGTAGTGAGTGTATTAACGATGGCTGACGTAGGAGCGGAAACGATAGACAACTGTGAGGCAACTCCCAAGACATTAAAGGCATTGCTGATGGCTCCCGTTAAGGTTTCACCCGCTGTGGCATCCGCTTGCAATTGAACGCCGAAATCTTCGGATGAGTAAATGACCCCTGAAATGGTCACGCTGTGACTTCCAGCCGGAATAATTCCTGTGGTGGTGCCGCTTAGCGAGCCGGTGCCGAAGTAAACAGAAAGAGAAACCGTTGTCGCGGCAGAAACAGTCTGCGGGTTACCCAGATCATCTTGCGCTTGGACTACCACATTGAAGGGAAGTCCGCTGACAGGATCGGCATAATTGTTTACCGAAAGAATCGTAAGCTTGGTGGCGGCAGACGGCGCGGCCGTTGCCTGCGCGGCCGGATTGTCCAACGCGGTTGACGTGTTGTACTTCGTGGAAGCTCCGAATCCATTGAAACCGTACACGCGGAAATAATACGTCGTACCGGCAGTAAGTCCGGATACGTTCGCAACACTTGCTCCGCCATTGTACACCACCTGCTGACCGGATCCGGAATACACCGGATTGGCCGTGTAATCTACTCCGTCCGTCGGAGCAGTGAAGGAATTGGTCGTATTGACCACGAGCAGTCGCGAAGTTCCGTCACCATTCAACCAATTGACATCCATGGATGTGGTGAGTACGTTGATAAACGTCAGCGTAGAATCCTGAGCTAACGGCGTAGTTGGTCCCTGTGCACTGAAGGTGAGGTCATCGATCGCCATGCCTTCGTCGTTGCCCGAATCGTTGTTGTCCAACCAACGGATAACCAAGGTTTGACCGGGCAACCAATTGGCGTATAACGTAAAGGTTGCGGAGACCTGCGTCTGATTACCTGATTGCG
>CAYWDY010000068.1:3741-10919 GCA_964455985.1 uncultured Flavobacteriales bacterium | reverse complement strand
CTGACCCGGTTCGTTTATTTCTTCTTTTTCCACTTGCTGTTCTGGTTTGTGGTTTTTGAAACACTCTATGCCATCTGGCCGGATCCTCTGGAAGCCAAACACTGGCGCAACCTGACGCTTGCTGCTTTATTAGGAACGATCAATACGATCCTCCTGCATGGTGTCGCCATCCTGTCGGGCCCCAAATCCAACAAGTCCTCATGACGCCTCTCCCTTCGCTGCGAGGCTATTCGTACCTTTATCCGGATCAAATCGGCTCATGTCAGCCTGGACAATAATCATTCTTACGTTGATCTTCTGTGCGTTTGCCGCCGGAAGTGAAATCGCGTTCTTGTCTTCGAACAAGTTGCGCATCGAACTGGAGCGCAGCACCGGCAGCTTTTCGGCCAAACTGATCTGGCGATTCGTCAAATCACCGTCCCATTTCATCGCCACCATGCTGATCGCCAACAATATCTCGTTGGTGATTTACGGCATCTTCATGACCGAAGATATCCTGTCGAAGGAATTGATGCTGCATTACCTTCCTCCGCAACTCCATAAAGCGGGCGCTGTGCTGGTCATTCAAACTTTCTTATCCACGCTTATCATTCTGGTTTCCGCCGAATTCATACCCAAGGCGGTTTTTCGGATCAATCCCAACGGCACGCTCAATCTGCTCGCAGTTCCTATCCGCATCGTCTATTACTTGCTGTATCCAATCGTTTGGGTCGTATTAGGATTGAACCGGGTTTTTATGAAATGGATCCTACGTATCGATATGCAGGAGGAGAAGCCGGTGTTCGGTAGGGTCGATTTGGATTTATACATCCGTGAACTGACGGCCAAGAACTCACAGATCGAGGAGTTGGATACCGAGATACGGATCTTTCAAAACGCCCTTGATTTCAAGGATGTGAAAGTGCGGGAATGCATGATTCCCCGCAATGAGATTGTCGCCATCGAGGTAACGGATGACGTCAAAGAGTTGGAGCGTCTGTTCATCGAAACCAAGCTTTCCAAAATTTTGGTTTACCGCGACAGCATTGACAACCTCATTGGGTTCGTGCATTGCTCGGAGATTTTCAGAAGACCGGCCGCCATCGGAGAGGTGATGCTTCCGGTACACATAGTTCCGGAAGCCATGAGTGCCAACGACCTGCTTAAACAGTTCACCAATCAGCACCGGAGCGTGGCTGTTGTCGTGGACGAATTCGGCGGCACCTCAGGGATGGCGACGTTGGAAGACATCATGGAAGAGATTTTCGGGGATATACAGGACGAACACGACGTTCCTGAAGAGGAAGAGAAGATGCTGGGCGAGAACGAATACCTGTTCTCCGGACGCTTGGAAATCGATTACCTGAACAAAAAATACGGCTTGGAACTCCCTGAGCATGAAGCCTATGAGACCTTGGGAGGGTTTATACTACACCACCACGAGAATGTTCCCGAAACCGGGGAAGAGGTGATTATTCCCCCGTTTCGCCTGATGGCCCAAAAAGTCCGGAACAACCGCATTGAATTGGTCCGCTTGAGCCTTGAGCGGGGGGCATAATCCCTTCGATTTTAGGCAACCTCATTCCAGAATTTTCGTATATTCGCGACTCTATTTTCCAGACCTCGCTTAAGACTCCTTTAACTTGTTGTTTTTCAATGAACTACAAGGATTCTACAGCGACTGGAGCAAGTGATTGTCAAACCCCTTAATACTGCGACCTGCTATGGCCGTTATTGGTAGAATTCGGAAACGCGTCGGTCTCTTGATCGGATTCGTGGGCGTTTCTATGCTTCTTTTCATCCTGGGTGACCTCGTGACTTCAAACACGGGCTTACTGAACCGCAACAACGATGTGGTGGGAGAAATCGGTGGAGAAAAAGTACACTATGCTGAATTTGAAAAGCGTGTGGACGAGCTCACTGAGAATTACAAGATCAACACGAAGAAGGACAACGTGGACCAAAGCACGTTGGACATGCTTCGCGAGCAGGCTTGGAATCTCTATGTGAACGACAACACCCTGGGTAAGGAGTACGAGGCTCTCGGACTTTCATGCGGGGCTGATGAGCTGTTCGACATGGTAGCGGGCAAAAACCCGAACCAGCAGATCATCCAGGCGTTCACCGACCCAAACACCAAACAGTTTGACCGTAATCAGGTCATCAAATTCTTGAAAGACCTTCCCAACCGCGATGAGGCCATCCAGCGCCAGTGGAAAGGCTTTGAGACCGGCCTTCGCGATGAGCGCATCGCCGAGAAATACCGCAGCCTGATCAAAGGCGGAATCTACGTCACCACCGTCGAGGCGAAAGCCGGCTACACGGATAACGGCCGCATGGCCAAGATCCGTTACGTTCGGGTGGATTACAACACCGTTGCTGACAGCAGCGTAAAGGTGGAAGACAGCGATTTGCAAGCCTATTACTCTGCCAACAGCTTCAAGTACAAACAGGCTGAAACCATCCGTAAAGCCGAGTACGTCTCTTTCGACGTGGCTCCGTCCGCGGAAGATATCCAGACCATCCAGTCTTGGATCAACGAACGCAAAGCCGAACTGACCACCACCACTGACCCTATCGCTGTGGTGAACCGCAATAGCGATGTAGCTTTCGACTCAACCTATCGCGCCAAAGGTACCCTGCCGATGGCACTGGATACAGTCATGTTCTCCGCAGCCATCGGTACGGTTGTGGGTCCTTACGAAGACAACGGCTCTCAGAAAGTCGCCCGACTCATGGGTGAAAAGATGGTGTCAGACTCTGCCAAGGCTTCACACATCCTGCTTTCCATCGAAAATGGCGATACGGCTAAAGCTCGCGCTACGGCCGACAGTCTTCGTAACGTCATCAAGAAAGGCGGAAACTTCTCCGCGTTGGCCACCGCCCTCTCCAAAGACCCGGGTTCTGCCGAAAAAGGCGGAGACCTTGGCTGGTTCCGTCCCGGAATGATGGTGCCTGAATTCAACGATGCCTGCTTCAACGGCAAAGTGGGAGACGTAACCATCGTCACCACGCAATTTGGTGTTCACCTCATCCAAATTACCGGCAAAGGTGCTCCCAGCCGTCAAATCCAGCTGGCTGTCATCGAACGCAAAGTGGAACCCTCCCAGCGCACCTATGACGCTATCTATGCCCAGGCCAATGCTTTCGCTGCGGCCAACACCGATGCTGCCGCCTTTGACAGTGCCATCGTTAAGATGGGTCTTAGCAAGCGTATCGCCGACAATATGCGCGAGAATGACCGCAACATTGCCGGACTCGAGCAACCCCGTGAGATGATCCGCTGGGCCTACCAAGCCAAAGTCGGCGACCTCTCCAAGATCTTCACCTTCGGTGACAAATACGTGATCGCCAAGTTGACGGACATCCGTGAAAAGGGAATCCTCCCGTTGGATGTCGTCCGCGACCAAGTCACCGTGGAAGCCCGCCGCGTGAAAAAAGGCGAGATGATAACAGAAAAAATGAACGCTTCCGGCGGCAAGACGGTGGATGAGATTGCACAGAAGATCAATGCCATCGCCGCTGATGCGGAGAACGTGAACTTTGTCAATCCTTATATCCAAGGACTTGGCAGCGAGCCCAAAGTCGTCGGTACCATCTTCGGTATGAAAGCCAACATGATGTCCAAACCCATCGCGGGAGATAACGGCGTATGTGTAGTGTTCGTGAACAGTTTCACCGACCCTCAGCCTACCACCGACTACTCCTCAAACGCCCGTAGCATGGCCGACCAACGCAAATCGCGCAGCGACTACGAAGTGCTCAACTCCCTTAAGGAGATGTCAGGCATCGAAGACAACCGGGGTCGTTTCTATTGATCCTTGCTCACTCAACAAAAAAAGCTGTCCGATCGGACAGCTTTTTTTTTGCGATTGACTTAGCGTGCGCCCATCACCGGAGAATCTGCAACCGGTAAGCATCCAACTTGATAAAGACAAACAGAAGAATGGTGAAAGACCAAAGGGATGATCCGCCGTAGCTGAAGAAAGGCAGTGGGATACCGATCACAGGTGCCAAGCCGATAGTCATGCCGATGTTGATCATGAGGTGGAAGAACAGAATAGAAGCGACACCATAGCCGTATATTCTGGAGAATTGCGACCGCTGTCGCTCCGCAATCAAGATGATCTGGATCAGCAGCACCATGAAAAGTCCGATGACCACGGTAGTGCCCAGGAAACCCCACTCCTCCCCTACGGTACAGAAGATAAAATCCGTACTCTGCTCCGGCACGAAATCGAATTTAGTCTGTGTTCCTTGTAAGAAGCCTTTTCCAAACCATCCTCCAGAACCGATGGCGATCTTACTTTGGTTGACGTTGTAACCGGCTCCTTTAAGGTCCTGCTGCTTGCCCAACAGTACATCAATGCGTGTACGTTGGTGGGCCTGAAGCACATTGGTATAGACGTAATCCACACTGAACACGATGGCGGCGGCGACCAAAGCCCCGGTGAGAATCGTCAATACGTTTCGCTTGGTCTTGCGGACGAGCAGATAAAACAACAACGCCGCTCCACCGATGATGCTTAACAATACCGTTTTGGAGAACAGCAGCGCCATGATAAACAGGACGATCAGCAGGAATCCCAACAGCAATACGTTTCCGGAAAGGCCCTCGCGGTAGAGCACGAAAATAAACGAGCCGAATACCATAGCGGATCCCGTATCATTCTGTAGCAGCACGATAAGGGCCGGGACTCCAATAATCATGAGTGAGATGACCTTGGTGCGTAAGTCCTGCATACGAATGCCTAACGTACTCAGGTATTTGGCTAGTGCCATGTTGGTCGCGAACTTGGCGAACTCAGAAGGCTGAAGCTTGAAACTGCCAATATCGATCCAACCGTAAGCCCCCTTGACATCGCGGGCCAACGCGAAGGTGCTTAGGCAGAGTAAAATCATCATACCATAAACAGGAAAAGCGAAGGCCGCATAGAACTTTCCATCCGTGACCAGAATCATGAGGGCCAAGAGTAAGGCACCGGATATCCAAATGGCCTGTTTTCCGTAATTCTGGGACAGATCCAAGAGGCTCTTGTGTTCGTCGTTATACACCGCGGCATAGATGTTCATCCACCCGATGAGGATCATCAGGAGGTAGATGCCCACCAACATCCAATCCAGGTTTTGAAGAATGCCTTTTTGATCGCGCATGGGTCTGGGTTATCGGGTCCGTTTCCGCAGCGTATCCACGGGAGAGGAAGTTTGGCGTGTTTTGGAAACGGAGTCCGGCTGGGACGGCTTAGGAAGTTTTACCTCAGGCAGTATCACCGCTTCCTTCATCCTGGTCAACATGTCGGGACGACTGAGCTTCCTCCCCACCCTGCATTCTCTACGGTCACCGCAATGGCGATCTTGGGGTTATCCTTAGGAGCAAAGGCCACGAAGACCGAGTGATCCTTTCCGTGCGGATTCTGGGCGGTGCCCGTTTTTCCGCACATCACAATTCCATTAATCTTGGAAGTCGCCGCAGTACCGTGGTCCACGACACCTTCCATACCATCCACCACCGCATCAAAGTAGCCGCGATCGATACCCAGGCTATGCTTGACCTTGAAGCGATCTGGTAGGTAATGACGGGAACCGATCGCCTTGATGACGTGTGGCGTATAATACCATCCGCGGTTGGCTACGGCAGCGAGGATGTTGGCATTCTGCAACGGAGTGATCCCCAATTCTCCCTGCCCGATACCCAACGAAATGATGGTCGATGACTTCCAAGATCCTTTTCCGAAATACTTGTTGTAATATTCGATGGTGGGAACCGATCCTTTGAGAACGTTGGGCAAATCGGAATCCAACTTGATGCCGATACCGAACAAGGCGATACGGCGACGCCAATCGGAGAAAGCAACTTCAGTAGACGGAAATCGCTTGGAATCGATTACCGAGCGGAAGACATAGCTGTAATACGAGTTACAGGATTGCGTAATGGACTCCTTCAGGTCGAGCGGTGAAGGGTGCGGGTGGCATTTGGGTTTTCCGCCCATAGGTGGATAACCGCGGGCGCACGGATAACGGCTGGAGGGGAACAACAGCTGCTCCTGCTGGGCAATCAGGGCCATGACCACCTTGAAGGTAGAACCCGGCGGATAGAGCGCCATCTGCGAGCGGTTGAACAACGGTTTATAGGGATCCACCAGCATGCGCGCATAATTCTTCGTGCGAGCCCTGCCCACCAACAGGTTCGGATCATAGGAAGGCGCACTGACCATACACAGCAATTCGCCGCTGGACGGCTCAATCGCCACGATACTGCCCACCTTGTTCGCCATCAGCTCCTCACCCAGTCGTTGGATGCGTGCATCGATGGAAATCGTCAGGTTCTCACCGGCAATGGCGGTCGTATCGTACTTGCCGTTTTGAAAACTCCCTTTCTCCCGGTTGAACACATCCACCATCATCACGCGTACACCCCGACGGCCGCGGAGGTATTCCTCGTAAGACTGTTCGATGCCACTTTTGCCGATATAATCCCCCTCTTTGTAATAGGGATTCTTACGCGTGGTCGCCGAATCCACCTCGCCGATGTATCCGAAAAGATGGGCAGCGACCGGCTCCGGGTACTTTCGTAGGGTTCGGGGCTGAACATAAAAACCGGGAAACTTATAAAGCTTTTCCTGTAGCGTGGCGTACGTCTCCACCGAAAGCTGCTTCTCGAATAAGGAAGGCTTGACCGGTGAATAGGCCTTTGCTTTCCTGAACTTCTGATAATACTCTTCGGGGGTGATGCCAATCAAACGGCACAGCTCGGTGGAATCGACGCCCTTGGCCTGCTTGGGAATGATCATCAGGTCATAGACCGGTTCGTTGTATACCAACAGCGTTCCGTGGCGATCATAGATCAGTCCACGAGCAGGATAGTCGATGACGTTCCGCAATACATTACTGCGGGCCGAAACCATATAGGACGAATCGACTACCTGGAGGTAAAACAGGCGCATGATGAATACCAGCCCGACCGCCAGGATGATGAATATGATGACGGTCTTTCTATCCGAGGATACGTTCATTCCGCTTGACGGCTTTGCCGAAAAGGTATTGTCCCATGATGATCATTAAGCCACTGATCAACACATTGACCAGCACTTTGAATAGCGTGTAGAAGAACTCACTGAAACGGAAGGCTTCGAGGTAGAAGAGGACGAAGTGATGCAGGAACAACAGCAGTCCCAGATACGTCGCAAACCATTTCCACC